>NZ_JBHXQO010000024.1:79734-99206 GCF_042717135.1 Streptomyces sp. NPDC058620 | reverse complement strand
TTTCAGGTGAAACATGACGGCAGCGACCTCAGCGAGGGGCGCTGTTTCACGTGAAACAGCGCCCCTCGGCGTTATCGAGTCCCGCTCGGCACTTTCCTGACGCGTCTCCATCGCAACGTCGCCGCGCAGACAGCCGCATAGAGCACGGCCACTCCCATCACCACGGCGACCGAACGTCCGTCAGCAGGCAGTAGCAGTGCGGACAGTGCTGCTGCCACGACGAAGGCGACGTTGAAGAGGACGTCGTAGAGCGCGAAGATCCTGCCGCGGAAGGCGTCGTCCACCGACGTCTGCACCACCGTGTCCGTCGCGATCTTCGCGCCCTGTGTGACGAGCCCGAGCACTAACGCCGCCACCAGCATCGGCCAGAGGATGAAAGACAGTCCCAGTGCCGGTTCCAGGACGGCGGCTGCGCCCGCGCACAGCGCCATCCAGCCGAACCGGCCCAGGCGTCCCACGGCCCAGGGAGTCATCACCGCGGCCACGAAGAACCCGGCCGCGGAGGCTCCCAGAGCCAGCCCCAGCAGACCCAGCCCGTCGGACTCGGTGTCGGACCATGCGTACCGGCACAGCATCAGCACCATCACGGTCAGCGCCCCGTAGCAGAAGCGCATCACCGTCACGGCGGCCAGAGCGCGCGCTGCGTCCTTCCGTTCGGCCAGATGGCGCAGCCCGGCCGCGAGCCCACGGGCGGTGGTGGCCAGTGCCTCGCGAAGCCGCAGGTGGCTTGCGCCCGTATCAGGGCCGAGCAGTCGCCGCGGCAGACTCAGTGAAACCACGGCCGAGACGAGATAGAGCGTCGCTCCCACCAGGACCACCGCGGCATCGGACCCGTCGGCCAGCAAACGTACGGCGAAGGCGAGACCGCCGCCCAGGGTCGCGGCCAGCGTGCCGGCCGTCGGTGAGAGGGAGTTGGCGATCACGAGCCGGTCAGCGTCGACCACGCGCGGAAGCGCTGCCGACAGTCCGGCGAGCACGAAGCGATTGACCGCCGTGACGCAGAGGGCGGAGGCGTAGAAGAGCCAGGTGGGTACGGCGCTGAGAATCAGCAGGGCCGTACAGCAGGCGAGTGCGGCGCGGAGCAGGTTCCCGTACAGGAAGACCTGACGGCGGGGCCAGCGGTCCAGGAGGACGCCCGCGAACGGGCCGACCAACGAGTACGGCAGCAGCAGCACCGCCATTGCGGAGGCGATGGCGCCGGGCGTCGCCTGGTTCTCCGGGGAGAAGACGACGTGCGTGGCGAGCGCGACCTGATAGACACCGTCGGCCGACTGGGAAAGAAGCCGTACGGCGAGCAGACGACGGAAGTACCGAAGTCGCAGGAGTACGCGCAGATCACGCACGACAGGCATGTGAGCAAGCGTCACACACGTTGAGGGTCCCTGGGCGGATTGCCCAGGGACCCTCACCACGCGGAAGGGGGAGGAGCGCTATCGCTCGCCGCCCCGGTCAGGCTGTGCGCCGTGAACGGCTGCTCAGCGCTCGACCTCGCCCGCGATGAACTTCTCGACGTTGGCGGCGGCCTCGTCGTCGAAGTACTGCACCGGCGGGGACTTCATGAAGTACGAGGACGCGGAGAGGATCGGGCCGCCGATGCCGCGGTCCTTGGCGATCTTCGCTGCACGCACGGCGTCGATGATGACACCGGCGGAGTTCGGGGAGTCCCAGACCTCGAGCTTGTACTCGAGGTTCAGCGGAACGTCGCCGAACGCACGGCCCTCGAGGCGCACGTACGCCCACTTGCGGTCGTCCAGCCAGGCCACGTAGTCCGACGGGCCGATGTGGACGTTGTCCGCACCCAGCTCGCGGTCACGGATCTGCGAGGTGACGGCCTGCGTCTTGGAGATCTTCTTGGACTCCAGGCGCTCACGCTCGAGCATGTTCTTGAAGTCCATGTTGCCGCCGACGTTCAGCTGCATCGTGCGGTCCAGGATGACACCGCGGTCCTCGAAGAGCTTCGCCATCACGCGGTGCGTGATGGTGGCGCCGACCTGGGACTTGATGTCGTCGCCGACGATCGGGACACCGGCCTCGGTAAACTTGTCGGCCCACTCCTTGGTGCCGGCGATGAAGACCGGGAGAGCGTTGACGAACGCGACCTTGGCGTCGATGGCGCACTGCGCGTAGAACTTCGCAGCGACCTCGGAACCGACGGGCAGGTAGCAGACGAGGACGTCGACCTGCTTGTCCTTGAGGATCTGGACGACGTCGACCGGGGCCTCGGCGGACTCCTCGATCGTCTCGCGGTAGTACTTGCCCAGACCGTCGTGGGTGTGGCCGCGCTGAACGGTCACGCCCGTGTTCGGCACGTCGGCGATCTTGATGGTGTTGTTCTCGCTGGCGCCGATGGCGTCCGCGAGGTCGAGGCCGACCTTCTTCGCGTCGACGTCGAAGGCGGCGACGAACTCGACATCACTGACGTGGTAATCGCCGAACTTGACGTGCATCAGACCGGGCACCTTGCCGGCCGGATCGGCGTCCTTGTAGTACTCGACGCCCTGCACCAGCGAGGCGGCGCAGTTGCCTACACCAACGATGGCTACGCGAACCGAACCCATGCCGATTGCTCCCTGTGTGTTCTCGGTGTTCCCCGCTGAGACCTTGCGGACCTGCGGGGTTTTCACTTGGTGGTGTCGTCGGACGGATCCGGCCGGGTGGAATCCCGGTGCCGGGGCAGGCCGCCCGTCTCTCCTGATGTGTCCTGTTGAGGTGAACCCTCGGTCGAGGACCTTCGCTGGTCCCGTCCCGAGCGCTCGCTCTCGATGAGCTCGTTCAGCCAGCGCACTTCGCGCTCCACGGATTCCATGCCGTGCCGCTGCAGCTCAAGCGTGTAGTCGTCGAGTCGTTCACGAGTGCGGGCGAGCGAGGCGCGCATTTTTTCGAGGCGCTCCTCGAGCCTGCTGCGGCGGCCCTCCAGCACACGCATCCGCACTTCTCGCTCCGTCTGCCCGAAGAAGGCGAAACGAGCGGCGAAGTGCTCGTCCTCCCAGGAGTCCGGACCGGTGTGCGAGAGCAGCTCCTCGAAGTGCTCCTTACCTTCTGCCGTCAACCGGTAGACGATCTTGGCTCGGCGTCCCGCGAGTGAAGACGCGGGAGCGACCGCCCGGCCCGTGGTGGGAGGAAGGTCTGCCGGAGCATTTCCCGGCTCTTCGATCAACCAGCCTTGGGTGACCAGCGTCTTGAGGCAGGGGTAGAGGGTGCCGTAACTGAAGGCGCGGAAGATCCCCAGCGAGGTGTTGAGGCGCTTGCGCAGCTCGTACCCGTGCATCGGGGATTCGCGGAGCAGACCGAGTACGGCGAATTCGAGGATGCCTGAGCGTCTGCTCACCTTCGCCTCCTCTTCCTTCTCCGGACGCTCCCGCGGAGCTCTTGAGTGGAACTTATGCCGTGCTGATGTATCGACTCGATACATCAGCACGATAGATCGGTCGGCTCACTTCGACAAGGGGGACCTTCGTGAGCGGCGTCACATCACCAATTCGTAGGAAGCGACTTGCGTCATTTGGGGTGAACTTCGGCCCTAGAGGCGTTTTGACCGTGCGTAGTCTGGGCGGCATGCAGACAACCGGGAACCGTGCGGCGCTCCCGAGCGTCAGTCTTCGCGGACTGCCGGATGCGCTGCGGGTGAGCCCTCCGCAGGGTTTGTCCGTAATTCGGGGGGACCGGATCTCAACTGCCGCTTCCAGGCGCTCTCGCCTGCCCGAGGAGTAGTCGTTCGATGAGCGAGCACCGTCGCAAAACGTCTCAACCGCAAGGTGGCGGACGCGCAGCGGCCAGACGAGCCGCCCAGCCTGCGGGACGCGGCGACACGCCGTCACGCAGAGTAGCCAATGAATCACCTTCCGGCTTGTACGGCGAGGAACGCCCGTACGGCAGCCGTGCCGAGGCCCGTCGCGCCGCCCAGCGCGGAGGCGGACGCCGCAGAGGTGCCGAGGAGCTCAGCTCCGGTGCCGGCGGTGGCCGCCGCCGTGGTGGCGGAGGCGGTGCAGGCGGCCACCCGGGCAAGAAGCGCTTCATCGACTACCCGCGCTCCGGGAAGTACGGCTTCCGCCGCTGGGTGCCGTCGTGGAAGCTCGTCTCCGGGGTGTGTCTCAGCTTCCTGGGCCTTCTGATGGGCGTGGCCGGTGTCGCGTACGCGATGGTCACAACACCGAAGGTCAACGCTGCGGCTGAGGCACAGAACAACGTCTACTACTGGGCGGACGGCACGCAGCTGGTCGCCACCGGCGGCGAGGTCAACCGCCAGAACATCAGCTACGAGCAGATCCCGGAAGCGATGCGGAACGCCGTCATCTCGGCCGAGAACAAGACGTTCGAAGACGACAGGGGCATCGACCCCATGGGCATCGCCCGCGCCGTGTTCAACATGGCCAAGGGCGGTGAGACCCAGGGCGGCTCGACCATCACCCAGCAGTACGTGAAGAACTCGATGCTCTCCCAGGACCAGACCCTCAGCCGGAAGTTCAAGGAGCTCTTCATCACCCTCAAGGTCGGAGGGGAGATGAAGAAGCGGGAGGTCATGGCCGGCTATCTGAACGTCTCGTACTACGGCCGGGGCGCCTGGGGGCTTCAGGCCGCGGCCCGTACGTACTACAAGAAGGACGCGAAGGACCTGGACCCGAGCGAGTGCGCCTTCCTGGCCACGCTGCTCAAGGGCGCGACCTACTTCGACCCGGCCGGTGCCCCTGAGGTCGACCCTGAGAGGGCCACGAAGGAGAAGAACAGGGAGCGGGCGGAGGACCGCTGGAAGTGGATCCTTGACGAGCAGGTCAAGGACAACCGGATGGAGCAGGCGGAGCGCGACACGTACGACACGTTCCCCATGCCGCTGCAGCCCCGCCAGAACGCCCAGCTGGGCGGTCAGACCGGATACCTGGTCGACCTCGCCAAGTCGTACGTCCTCAACAACACCGACATCACCTCCGACCAGCTCGCCCAGGGCGGCTACGAGATCCACACGACCTTCAAGAAGGACAAGGTCGAGCAGCTCCAGAAGGCTGTCGAGGACGTGGACAAGGCGAACATCGACCCGGAGGAGCGCCCCGACAAGGACACCCACGTCCAGTTCGGCGGCGCGTCGATCGACCCGAGCACCGGCGCCATCGTGGCCACGTACGGCGGCCGGGACGCGACCAAGCACTACACCAACAACGCGGATCCGACCGGTGCGCAGGTCGGCTCGACCTTCAAGCCCTTCGTGCTGGCGGCCGCGATGAAGTACGGGAAGCGGAACCCCGGTCTCGGCGAGGTGCAGAGCGAGTCGGACCGTAAGCCGGTCTCCCCGGAGAGCATCTACAACGGCGACAACCTGCTGGAGATCAAGAAGTACAACGGTGAGGTGTGGAAGAACAAGGGGGGGGATCGGTGGCTCCAGACCAATGACGGCGACGAGTCCTACGGCGACATCGATCTGCGGAAGGCCATGGAGCAGTCCGCCAACTCCCCCTACGTACAGCTGGGGATGGACGTCGGCACCGACAAGGTGAAGGACGTCGCCATGGCTGTCGGGCTGCGCGACGACGACTACATGGCTGATTCGACCGTTCCGTCGTTCTCCATCGGTACGTCCTCACCGAGCGCCATCCGGATGGCCGGCTCGTACGCGACGTTCGCGACCAGCGGCATGCAGCGCGAACCCTTCTCGGTCACCGAGGTCATGAAGAAGGGCGCTGCCGTCTTCCAGCACAAGTCGAAGCCGCAGCGAGCGCTCGACCCGATCATCGCGGACAACGTCACCGATGTGCTGAAGAACGTCGTCGAGAACGGCACGGGTACGCCGGCGAAGCTGCCCGGCCGTGACGTGGCGGGGAAGACGGGTACCACCGACGGCAACCGGTCGGCGTGGTTCGTCGGCTACACGCCGCAGTTGTCCACCGCCATCAGCATGTTCCGCCTGGACGACAACGAGAAGAACAAGAAGCGCGAGTTCCTGGAGATGTACGGCACCGGTGGTGAGAAGGAGATCCACGGTGCCTCGTTCCCCGCGCAGATCTGGCACGACTTCATGGCCGCGGCGATGAAGGGCCAGAAGGTCAAGAACTTCCCCACGCCACGGCCGTGGGGCGACAAGATGTACGGCGGCGGTGCGGCCAGCCCGTCGCCGACGCCGACCATCACGGCCCCCCCGACGCCCTCCGCCGAGCCCACGACCCCGTCACCGTCGCCGACGACTCCTTCCCCGACCACCCCCACGCCGACCAACACCTGTGGCGTCTGGGGCTCGGAGGACTGCAAGGACAACGGCGGCACCAACGCCGGTACGGACGACGGTGGGACCACGGAGGGGACCACCGACGGAAGCGATACGGTCGGGACCACCGAAGGGGCCGATACCACCGGCGCCACCGGTGAAACGACGGACGGCAACGAGAACGGCGGGAACGGGAACGGGAACGGCAACGGCGGGTTCTTCGGGGGCGGCGGATAGCCCCCGACAGGACAGCGCCCGGCGACGGGACTGCCCGAGGACGATGACGAGGGCCGCCGCACCACCCGGTGCGGCGGCCCTCGCCGTGTCCCGGGGCGGGCCACACCCCGTGCACAGTCCCGTACGGCAGGATGTGCGGCATGCCAAGCGCAGAAGACATGAGCGTGGACCAGGAGCGGCCCGTCGTACGGCCCACGCACCAGGACGAGATCGCCGCGGCCGGCAGTGAGCTGATCGGCGGGCGAGTGGGCCGCTGGGCGCTGCTCGGCAAGGGCCCGCTGACACCCGTGCGCGTCATCGCGCTGGTCGCGATCGGGATGTTCGCGCTCGGCATGGTGCAGAAGATCCCCTGCTACGAATGGGCCTGGTTCAGGGGCACCGCCTCGCAGTACACGCACGCCTGCTACTCCGACATTCCGCACCTGTACGTCGGACGGGGCTTCGCCGAAGGGCTCGTGCCGTACTTCGATCAGCTTCCCGGCGACATGAAGTACCTCGAGTACCCCGTCCTGACCGGGCTGTTCATGCAGGTCGCGTCCTGGCTGACGCTGACGCCCGACAGCGACCCCGCCCAGCAGCGCGAGCAGATGTACTGGATGGTCAACGCGGGGATGCTGATGGTCTGTGCCGTCGTCACCGCGGTGTGTGTCGCGCGTACCCACCGGCGCCGCCCCTGGGACGGCCTGCTGGTGGCCCTGGCGCCCGCTCTGGCGCTCACCGCCACGATCAACTGGGATCTGCTGGCCGTCGCCCTGACGGCCGCGGCGATGCTCATGTGGTCCCGCGGGCGCGCCCTCGCGTTCGGCATCCTCATCGGCCTGGCCACGGCGGCCAAGTTCTATCCCGCGCTGCTGCTCTGGCCGGTCCTGCTGCTGTGCTGGCGGGCGGGGAAGTGGAGGGCGTTCTTCCACGCGGTGCTGGGTGCGGCCGCCGCCTGGCTGGTGGTCAACCTGCCCGTGATGGTGTTCGCGCCCGAGGGGTGGAAGAAGTTCTACACCTTCAACCGGGAACGGCCGCTCGACTTCGGGTCCTTCTGGCTGATCATCACCCAGCGCACGGGCGTGGCCATCGATGTCGAGACGGTGAACCTGGGGTCGACGCTGCTGATGGTGGTGGCCGTCCTGGCGCTGGCGGGGCTGGCCCTGGCGGCCCCGCGCCGGCCGCGTTTCGCACAACTCGCGCTTCTGCTGGTCGCGGCCTTCGTCCTGACGAACAAGGTGTATTCACCCCAGTACGTGCTCTGGCTCATTCCGCTCGTCGCGCTGGCCAGACCGCGCTGGCGCGACTTCCTCATCTGGCAGGCGTGCGAGTGCATGTACTTCCTGGGGATCTGGCTGTACCTCGCGTACACGACCAGCGGAGACAAGCACCAGGGGCTGCCGGAGGAGGGCTACCAGATCGCGATCGTCCTGCACCTGCTGGGGACGCTGTACATCTGCGCCGTCGTCGTCCGGGACATCCTCATGCCGGAACACGATCCCGTACGGCGCGACGGGTCCGACGATCCGTCGGGCGGTGTGATCGACAACGCGCCGGACGTGTTCGTACTCGGCGAGTCCCAGCATCCGGCCCGGCACGCGGCCCACATGGCCGAGGGGCCGCGTGTGGAGTGGGGCGCCGCGCGAGGCCCGGCCGCCGACTGAGGCGCGGCGGCGGGCCGGACCTCCCGGATCAGCGGTCGACGAGGCGGTCGAACTGGGTGGTCGTGTGGCGCAGATGGGCCACCAGCTCGTCGCCGACCTTCGGCTCCTGCGCGTCCGACGGCACGAACAGGATCGAGACCTGCATGTGCGGGGGCTCCGCGAACCAGCGCTGCTTGCCCGCCCAGACGAACGGCGAGAGATTCCGGTTGACCGTGGCCAGACCTGCACGGGCCACGCCCTTGGCGCGCGGCATCACGCCGTGCAGGGCCTTGGGGGCCTCCAGACCGACGCCGTGGGACGTACCGCCGGCCACGACGACCAGCCAGCCGTCGGACGCGGCCTTCTGCTGGCGGTAACCGAAACGGTCACCCCTGACGACCGGCGTGACATCGAGGACGGCGCCCCGGTACTCGGTGGCTTCGTGATCGCCGAGCCAGAGCCGCGTACCGATGCGGGCGCGGAAGCGGGTCTGTGGGAACTGCTGCTGCAGACGCGCCAGTTCCTCGGCCCGCAGATGGCTGACGAACATGGTGTGCAGCGGCAGCCTGGCCGCGCGCAGCCGGTCCATCCAGCCGATGACCTCCTCGACCGCGTCCGAGCCGTCCGTGCGGTCCAGCGGCAGGTGCAGGGCGAAGCCTTCGAGCCGTACGTCCTCGATGGCGGCGTGCAGCTGCCCCAGTTCCTCCTCCTTCACGCCGTGACGCTTCATCGAGCTCATGCACTCGATGACGACCCGGGCGCCCACGAGCGCGTGGACGCCGTCCACGGAGGAGACCGAACGGATGACGCGGTCGGGGAGCGGTACGGGCTCCTCGCCCCGCCGGAAGGGCGTGAGGACGAGGAGGTCGCCGCTGAACCAGTCCTTGATACGAGCTGCCTCGTACGTGGTTCCGACGGCGAGCGTGTCGGAGCCGAAGCGGATCGCCTCGTCGGCGAGCCGCTCGTGGCCGAAGCCGTACCCGTTGCCCTTGCAGACCGGTACGAGACCGGGGAACTGGTCGAGCACGGACTTCTGGTGCGCCCGCCAGCGCGCGGTGTCTACGTAGAGGGAGAGCGCCATGGCCGGCCCGGAACCTTTCTTGTGGCTGCGGTGTATCAGAGGTATGCGGATCGTGCTGAAGCGTCCATTGAAGCGAATGGCACCGAATTCGGCAGCGGTGCCGGCTCCATCATGGCCGGGGTCCGGGGTCAGCGCCTCGACATGTACATGTCGAGCGCCTTGTGCAGCAGCTTGTTGAGCGGGAAGTCCCACTCGCCGACGTACTCGACGGCCTCGCCGCCGGTGCCGACCTTGAACTGGATCAGGCCGAAGAGGTGATCGGTCTCGTCCAGCGAGTCGCTGATGCCGCGCAGGTCGTAGACCGTCGCGCCCATCGCGTACGAGTCGCGCAGCATGCGCCACTGCATCGCGTTCGAGGGCCGGACCTCACGCCCGATGTTGTCGGACGCGCCGTACGAGTACCAGACGTGGCCGCCGACGACGAGCATCGTCGCCGCGGACAGGTTCACCCCGTTGTGCCGTGCGAAGTACAGCCGCATGCGGTTGGGGTCCTCGGAGTTGAGGACCTTCCACATGCGCTGGAAGTAGGAGAGCGGGCGCGGCCGGAAGTGGTCGCGCACGGCGGTGATCTCGTACAGCCGCTGCCATTCGGCGAGGTCCTCGTAGCTGCCCTGGACCACCTCGACACCGGCCTTGTCGGCCTTCTTGATGTTGCGGCGCCACAGCTGGTTGAAGCCCTTGAGCACGTCTTCGAGGGAGCGGTTGGCCAGCGGGACCTGGAAGACGTAGCGGGGCTGCACGTCGCCGAAACCGGCGCCGCCGTCCTCGCCCTGCTGCCAGCCCATCTTGCGCAGCCGGTCCGACACCTCGAAGGCACGGGGCTCGATGTGCGTGGCCTCGACATCGCGCAGGCGCTTCACATCCGGGTCCTGGATACCGGACTTGATGGCGGCCGAGTCCCAGCGCCTGATGACGACGGGCGGACCCATCTTCACCGAGAAGGCGCCCTGCTGCTTGAGGTGGGCGAGCATCGGCTGGAGCCAGTCGTCCAGGTTCGGGGCGTACCAGTTGATGACCGGGCCCTCGGGGAGGTATGCGAGATACCGCTTGATCTTGGGCAGTTGGCGGTACAGGACCAAGCCGGCGCCGACCATCTCGCCGCTCTTGTCGAACCATCCCAGGTTCTCAGAGCGCCATTCGGTCTTCACGTCAGCCCACGCCGGGACCTGGCAGTGACTGGCCGAGGGCAGGCTCTGGATGTACGCCAGATGCTGTTCTCGGCTGATGGTCCTCAGGGTCAGGCTCATGCGGGGCGCTCCTCGGCAGGTGTGTCCCCATGGGTCAGGGGCTCCGGCTCTCGCGCCGAAGCCTACTGTGACCGGGGAGCGCCCCGTCTGGCACTACGGGCCCCGACTCGGCAGCCGGGTGAACGATCACTCAGCCGATCACGCCGCCGAAGAGGCCGCCGTGGGCCATACCGAGGAAGAACCCGATGGCCGATGCGCCGAGACCGATGATCAGCGGGAACCTCTCGCGCGTGGTCACCGAGATGTACTGCCCGTAGGCACCCGTAAGGATTCCGATCAGTCCGGCCCAGGAACTGATCAGGTGCAGGTTGTGGAACATCGCCGTCACGAAGGCGAGTGCACCCAGCACCAGGGTCACCGCCACGAGGCTGTCCTGGAGTGGATGGGCCTTGCCGTCCGTGGCGAAGAGGGAAACGGCAGAACGTCGTCGCATTGCGTGTGCCATGGAGAACCTCCTGGCTGAAGGCGGTGCACTGTAGCGCCGCTCACACCCGATGTGTACAGATTGCGTCTCCTGAGCACCGGATTTCAACCGGAAGCCCCTCTGCGGGTAGTCTGGACGGTCTGCACCTGAGTCTGCCCCGAGCCGGCTCGACCGCTTCCTCTCCATGGAGGGCGTTGTCAGTGGCGGCTGTTTTACTCGGAGACACAAGTGCTTACGCATCACGACCCTCCTGCCACGGAACGACCGTGGCCGCTGAGTCCAAAGGAGGTGGGTTCCACATGCGTCACTACGAGGTGATGGTCATCCTCGACCCCGATCTCGAGGAGCGCGCTGTCTCCCCGTTGATCGAGAACTTCCTCTCCGTCGTCCGCGAGGGCAACGGAAAGGTTGAGAAGGTCGACACCTGGGGCCGTCGTCGTCTCTCTTACGAGATCAAGAAGAAGCCTGAGGGCATCTACTCGGTCATCGACCTGCAGGCCGAGCCCGCAGTCGTCAAGGAGCTCGACCGACAGATGAACCTGAACGAGTCGGTCCTCCGGACCAAGGTCCTCCGCCCCGAGACCCACTGAGCTTCTAGCTCAGCGGTCATCGGGTTCGAGTAGCAGCAAGCAGCCAGAAGCAATCCCCGCCGAGAGGTTCACCCAATGGCAGGCGAGACCGTCATCACGGTCGTCGGCAATCTCGTCGACGACCCCGAGCTGCGCTTCACCCCGTCCGGTGCGGCGGTCGCGAAGTTCCGTGTCGCGTCCACTCCCCGCATCTTCGACCGTCAGACCAATGAGTGGAAGGACGGTGAGGGCCTGTTCCTCACCTGCTCGGTCTGGCGTCAGGCGGCGGAGAACGTCGCGGAGTCGCTCCAGCGAGGCATGCGCGTCGTCGTGCAGGGCCGGCTGAAGCAGCGGTCCTACGAGGACCGTGAGGGCGTCAAGCGCACGGTCTACGAGCTGGACGTCGAGGAAGTCGGCCCCAGCCTGAAGAGCGCCACGGCGAAGGTCACCAAGACCACAGGTCGCGGTGGCCAGGGCCAGGGCGGCCAGGGTGGATACGGCGGCGGCGGTGGCCAGCAGGGCGGCGGCAACTGGGGCGGCGGTCCCGGTGCCGGCGGCCAGCAGGGCGGCGGCGGTGCTCCCGCCGACGACCCGTGGGCCACCAGCGCGCCGGCCGGCGGCCAGCAAGGCGGGGCTCAGCAGGGCGGCGGAGGCAGCTGGGGCGGAAGCTCCGGCGGCTCCGGCGGATCTGCTGGTTCCGGCGGCGGCTACTCGGACGAGCCGCCCTTCTAGGGCAGCTCGTACCCCCACTTCTTGATCACACAGGAGAAACACCATGGCGAAGCCGCCTGTGCGCAAGCCTAAGAAGAAGGTCTGCGCGTTCTGCAAGGACAAGACCCAGTACGTGGACTACAAGGACACGAACATGCTGCGGAAGTTCATTTCCGACCGCGGCAAGATCCGTGCCCGCCGCGTCACCGGCAACTGCACGCAGCACCAGCGTGACGTCGCCACGGCAGTCAAGAACAGCCGTGAGATGGCGCTGCTGCCCTACACGTCCACCGCGCGATAAGGGAAGGGTGACCGAATCATGAAGATCATCCTCACCCACGAGGTCTCCGGCCTCGGTGCTGCAGGCGACGTCGTTGACGTCAAGGACGGGTACGCCCGTAACTACCTGGTCCCGCGTGGCTTTGCCATCCGCTGGACCAAGGGTGGCGAGAAGGACGTGGCGCAGATCCGCCGCGCCCGCAAGATCCACGAGATCGCGACGATCGAGCAGGCCAACGAGATCAAGGCCAAGCTCGAGGCCGTCAAGGTTCGTCTGGCTGTTCGCTCCGGCGACGCCGGCCGTCTCTTCGGCTCCGTCACCCCGGCCGACATCGCCTCGGCGATCAAGGCCGCCGGTGGTCCGGACGTCGACAAGCGTCGCGTTGAGCTCGGCTCGGCGATCAAGACGCTCGGCGGACACCAGGTGTCCGTGCGTCTGCACCCCGAGGTCGCTGCGAAGCTCGGCATCGAGGTCGTTGCTGCCTAAGGGCACAGCTCACCAGAGCTAGGTGAAGGGCCGCACCCCATGGGTGCGGCCCTTCGTCGTTCCCGCGCCTGTCACGCGTGGCTCTGTTTCACGTGAAACGTGCGAGCTGTTCAGCGCAGGGACGTGAGCATCGATCAGCGCGTCGCGCCGGTGACGATCCACCGTCCCGAGCGGGCGCGCAGCCAGAGGGTCACCAATCGGACGGCCATCATCAGGGTCATCGCCCACCACAGAGCCGTGAGGCCGCCGCCGAATGTGGGGATCAGAAGGGCGACCGGAGCGAATACCGCCAGAGTGAGCAGCATTGCCCAGGCGAGATAGCGGCCGTCTCCTGCTCCCATCAGGACGCCGTCCAGGACGAAGACCACCCCGGCGATCGGCTGCGAGAGAGCCACCACCAGCAGAGCGGGGAGCAGCGTGTCCTGTACGGACGGGTCACTGGTGAAGATCGGGATGAACAGCGGCCGGGCCAGCACGATCAGTACGCCGAGGACCACGCCGGACATGATTCCCCACTGGACCATGCGGCGGCATGCCTCGCGTGCGCCCTTGGCGTCGTTCGCCCCGAGGTAGCGGCCGATGATGGCCTGGCCGGCGATGGCGATGGCGTCGAGTGCGAACGCTGTGAGGCTCCACAGCGCAAGAATGACCTGGTGGGCAGCGATATCCGTGTCGCCGAGGCGGGCCGCGACAGCGGTGGCGATCATCAGGACGGAGCGCAACGAGAGCGTACGGACCAGCAGGGGCAGACCTGCTTGTGCGCTGGCTCTGATGCCCGCCCTGTCGGGGCGCAGGGAAGCTCCGTGGCGCCTGGCACCTCGTACGACCACGACGAGATAGGCGGCGGCCATGCCGACCTGGGCGATCACGGTCCCCCAGGCTGACCCGGCGATGCCGAGGCCGGCGCCGTAGACGAGAACCGCGTTGAGTGCGCCATTCGCGGCGAAGCCGCCGATGGCGACGTAGAGGGGGGTCCGGGTGTCCTGGAGACCGCGCAGCACTCCGGTGGCCGCGAGGACGACCAGCATGGCGGGGATGCCGAGGCTGGAGATCCGCAGGTACGTGATCGCGTAGGGAGCCGCGGTGTCGGAGGCGCCGAATACATCGACGAGCCAGGGGGCCGCGGGGAGCGTGACGGCGACGACTGCGGCGCCGAGGAGGAGCGCCAGCCAGATTCCGTCCATGCCCTGGCGGATCGCGGATGGCAGATCTCCGGCGCCGACCCGGCGGGCGACCGCCGCCGTGGTCGCGTAGGCGAGGAAGACGAAGACGCTCACGGCGGTCATCAGCAGGGCTGCGGCGACGCCCAGCCCGGCCAGTTGAGGTGTTCCGAGATGGCCCACGATGGCGCTGTCGACCATCACGAAAAGGGGCTCGGCGACAAGTGCGCCGAAAGCCGGAACGGCGAGGGCGATGATCTCCCGGTCGTGCCGTCGGCGGCTGAGCGAGGACGTCGCGGGGGCCTTGGTCATGCGTGCCAATCTAATCTTCCACAGGTAAGAGATGCAATGCCATTGCAGTCCTTACTTTCGTCACCGTCCGGAGTTCACCTGTGTACCGTTTGCCGTGATCTTGATCTGAGGGCAAAAGAATTTCTCCCCCACAGCCGGTGGATGGAGAAAGTGCAGGTCAGGGCTGTGATGAGGGTGACGGTATGAGTTTGTCCACAGTGCTGTCCCCCGCTCCGTGCACAGGTTCTGAGGGGTTCTCCACAGCATCTGGCCCGTCGTCCACATGCCCTGTGGATAACCAGATTGGCTGACGGTGCTGAGCGGCCTACCGTGGTCCGGCGCCCGCACTCCGTTATGGCCTTGGAACCCCGCAGAACTCTTCGCGCCGGAACCGGAGTCGGGCGTCTTGTTTGTCGGTGCCGTGCCGTAAGAAAGAGTGGCACGGCTAGGTCCGCGAAGCGGACGGGAGGAGGTGGCCGGGTGAGTATCCCCGAGCCTTTGGACGACCCCTGGGCCGACACCGGTCCCAGTGACCGTCTGCCCGTTTCCCGTCAGCGCCGCGGTGAGAGCAAGGGGCGCGACGAACAGCACGACCGGGGTCGCGAGAGCAGCTGGGACGGTGGCTCTCCCGGCTTCGAGCGCGTACCTCCGCAGGACCTGGATGCCGAGCAGTCGGTGCTCGGCGGCATGCTGCTGTCCAAGGACGCCATCGCCGATGTCGTGGAGATCATCAAGGGTCACGACTTCTACCGCCCGGCCCACGAGACCGTCTACACGGCGATTCTCGACCTCTACGCCAAGGGCGAGCCGGCCGACCCGATCACCGTGGCGGCCGAGCTGGTCAAGCGCGGCGAGATCACCAAGGTCGGCGGAGCCCCGTATCTGCACACGCTCGTCCAGTCCGTGCCGACCGCGGCGAACGCCTCGTACTACGCGGAGATCGTCCACGAGCGCGCCGTACTGCGCCGTCTCGTCGAGGCGGGCACGAAGATCACACAGATGGGATACGCGGCCGACGGGGACGTCGACGAGATCGTCAACTCCGCCCAGGCCGAGATCTACGCCGTCACGGAGCAGCGCACCAGCGAGGACTACCTGCCGCTGGGCGACATCATGGAGGGCGCGCTCGACGAGATCGAGGCGATCGGCTCGCGCAGCGGTGAGATGACCGGTGTGCCGACGGGTTTCACCGACCTCGACGCCCTCACGAACGGCCTGCACCCCGGCCAGATGATCGTTATCGCGGCCCGTCCCGCCATGGGTAAGTCCACGCTGGCCCTGGACTTCGCGCGGGCGTGCTCGATCAAGAGCAACCTGCCGAGCGTGATCTTCTCCCTGGAAATGGGCCGCAACGAGATCGCGATGCGCCTCCTGTCGGCCGAGGCCCGGGTGGCGTTGCACCACATGCGTTCGGGCACGATGACGGACGAGGACTGGACGCGACTGGCCCGCCGCATGCCGGACGTCTCGGCCGCCCCGCTCTACATCGACGACTCCCCGAACCTCTCCATGATGGAGATCCGGGCGAAGTGCCGGCGCCTCAAGCAGCGCAACGACCTCAAGCTCGTGGTCATCGACTACCTGCAGCTGATGCAGTCCGGCGGTTCCAAGCGGGCCGAGAGCCGTCAGCAGGAGGTCTCGGACATGTCCCGAAACCTCAAGCTGCTGGCCAAGGAGCTGGAGCTTCCGGTGATCGCGCTGTCCCAGCTGAACCGTGGCCCCGAGCAGCGTACGGACAAGAAGCCGATGGTCTCCGACCTCCGTGAGTCCGGCTCCATCGAGCAGGACGCCGACATGGTGATCCTGTTGCACCGCGAGGACGCGTACGAGAAGGAGTCACCGCGTGCGGGCGAGGCCGACCTGATCGTGGCCAAGCACCGTAACGGCCCGACGGCGACGATCACCGTGGCCTTCCAGGGCCACTACTCGCGCTTCGTGGACATGGCTCAGACCTGACGCCTTCCTGGCGGAGGAGACGCGGTGTCGCGGCTCCGGCGCCCCCGTGCAGCAGGGCGGAGCGCGGACATCGGATTCCGGATACCGCGCAAAAGGCCGGTGAGAGACGCAGGTCCGAGGATGCTCCGGGAGGCAGACATCGATGTCGGCGAACCCCTGATGCGGGGCGCTGTGCGGTGTCAGCGGGGCACGATCTGGGTGACCACGCTCTCCACCAGGTCGTCGAGTGCGGTGTCGGACAGCACTCCGGGCAGCGTGAAGTGCTCCAGGAGTACGCCGGTCATCGCCAGGTAGAGCACACGGAAGGTGTCGTGGTCGCCGGGCAGGGCCGCGCTCTGGTGGAAGTCGGCGCCCGCGTCGAACTCCGCGCGCACCGTCTGCGTCAGCTGGACGCGGAGCGCCGGGCGACGGGTGGCTTCGAGACGCAGTTCCAGCATGGCCAGATAGCCGGTGCGGTCATCCGTCATGCGCCGCACCAGCCATCGCATCAGGGACGTGACCAGTTCCCGCGAGGGTGCGGGGCGGAGGGCCTCCTCGACCGCGGCCGGGTCCGGCGTCATACGGCTGTTGATGCGTGCGCCGGCCTGCATGAACAGATCGTCCCGGCTGGTGAAGTAGTTGGAGGACGTGCCCACCGGTACACCTGCCCGGGCGTCCACGGCGCGGAAGGTGAGTCCGCGGGCTCCCTCGTGCGCCAGGACCTCGATGGCGGCGTCGGTGAGTGCTGTCCTTCGTTCCGGATTCCTGGCCATGGTGTATCTCCCGTCAGTTCGCCTCCTGTAAAAGAGGCTTGCGCAACCACTACATGTGAAGCACTATATGTGACGTGGTTGCGGCGGTTAACAGGGCGCCGCGACGACGGACGTGCTCATTGGCCACCATGGCCTACGTGGAACGGGGACCACTTGCGCAAGCTCACCTACTTCATCGCCTGCTCGATCGACGGCTTCATCGGGGACCCGAGTGGCGACGCGACATCGATGTACACCTTCGTCAACGAGGAGTTCCTCTCCTTCCTCGCGACGGAGTACCCGGAGACCGTTTCGGCCGCGGGGCGGCAGGCTCTGGGCTTCCATGACGCGAAGAACCAGCGGTTCGACACGATGATCCAGGGGCGCGCCAGCTACCAGCTGGCCCTGGACGCGGGCATCACCAGCCCGTACGCCCAGCTCCGCGAGCTCGTCGCCTCCCGCACGCTGAAGGAATCCCCGGACGCGAACGTGGAGCTGATCTCCGAGGACCTGGTCGGCCGCGTCAGGGAACTCAAGTCTGAGGAAAGCGACTTGGGGATCTGGCTCTGTGGTGGCTCCCAGCTCGCGGGGGAGCTGATCGACGAGATCGACGAGCTCGTGATCAAGACCTATCCACTGGTGTACGGCTCCGGCATGCCGATGTTCGGATCTGACTTCAAGGCCATCGAGTTCACGCTCGACGCCGTACGTACCTTCGACAACGGGGCGTTGGTCAGGACGTACAGCCGTAAGCGCTGAGCCCTTGGCGCCGGTCTCATGACGTCCCGGGTGGAAGCCACTTCCGCGTGCCGCGAAAACGGCTCGCCAGACGGCTGCCACCCGGGTAGTCCTTGACCATGACTTCCCCCAATGGCTCCTCCAGCGAAGAGCTGCTCCCGAGTACGCGACGTACCTTGCTGCACCGCATCGCCACGGCTCAGGCCGAAGGCCGAACGCCCTCGTTCGTCGCCGCGGTGCAGCGGGAGGGACAGCCCGTCTGGAACGGCGCGCGCAGTTGCGTCGAGGGCCACGACCCCGACGCGGATACGCAGTACAGAATCGGCTCCCTCACGAAGACGTTCACCGCCGTGCTGGTGCTCCGGCTGCGTGACGAGGGCATTCTCGACCTTGACGATCCGCTGGAGAAGCACTTGCCCGGCACGGGCGTGGGCGATGTGACCGTCTTCCAGCTCCTCGGTCACAGCGGGGGCCTGGCCGCCGAGTCGCCCGCGCCGTGGTGGGAGCGGACACCGGGGACCGTCCGTCCGGAGCTCGCCGACGTCCTCGGCGTTCAACCCCGGACACAGCCCGCCGGCCGGGTCCACCACTACTCCAATCCCGGCTACACCCTGCTCGGCGCGCTGGTCGAGGCGGTACGAGGCGCCCCCTGGGACGAGGTGCTGCGCCAGGAGCTCCTGGAACCGCTGGGGATGCACCGTACGACCACACAGCCGGTGGCTCCGCACGCCGGGGGCTGGGCGGTCCACCCCTGGGCGGACGTCATGCTGCCCGAACCGGCCGAGGACCTCGGCCTGATGGCGCCGGCCGGTCAGCTCTGGTCGACAGCCGCCGACCTGCTCCGGTTCGCCGCGTTCCTCACCGAGGGGGACGAGAAGGTGCTGAGCGCGGAGTCGGTGCGGGAGATGCGCGTACCGGCGGCCTCCCTCCCAGCGGACGACTGGGGCAGCGCCTATGGTCTGGGTCTCCAGGTCGTGCGCCGGGACGGCCGGACCCTGATCGGTCACACCGGCTCGCTGCCGGGATTCCTGGCCGCCTTGTGGATCTGCGTGGAGGACGATGTCGCCGCGGTCGCGCTCACCAACGCCACGTCCGGGCCGCTCGCCGCCGCAGTCGCCGCCGATCTCGTGCGGATCGTCGCCGATGCGGAGCCCCGCATCCCCGCGCCGTGGCGTCCCCTGCCCGAGGTCGACTCCGAGCTGCTCGCGCTGACGGGTTCCTGGTACTGGGGCACGCACGCCTATGTCCTGAAGGTGGTCGCAGGCCGGGGGGTCGAACTCCAGCCGTTGCGGGGCGTGGGCAGAGGCGCCCGCTTCCGGCCGCGCCCGGACGGTACGTGGACGGGGCTCGACGGGTACTACGCGGGGGAGACGCTTCGCGTCGTGCGGAACAGCGACGGAGCTGTGGACCATCTCGACCTGGGGTCGTTCGTCTTCACCCGCGAACCGTACGACCCGGGGGCAGCGGTCCCCGGTGGTGTGGACGCGGAGGGCTGGCGGGGACTCGCCATCTGAGCACGAGTCTTCCGCGAGCTTCGGGGGGGGGGTTTACGGGTTACACAAGCCGAGCGCGGGTGGCGGGGGTGGGGCGCGGGTAGGGGTGGCGGGGGGGGGGGGTTGGGGGTGTGTTGGGGGGGGCGCCCCCCCCCCCACCCCCACGGCCGCCCCGCCCCGAAGTTAACAAGGGGGGACGGAGGTTGGGTGGCGGGGGGAAGGGAACGCCCCGCGCGGAACGGGGGTGGGCGGAGGG
>NZ_JBHXQO010000024.1:0-79724 GCF_042717135.1 Streptomyces sp. NPDC058620 | reverse complement strand
GGGGGTCCCCCCTTTGTCACCCCTATATACGCGGGGTCTGCGGTTGTATTTCCTGTTACAACCGGCGCCAAAGCTCGCGTCACTGCTCAGGCGCTCAGTTCGCGCTCCAGGGGGGGGCGGAATCGTGGAGTGATGCGGGCGCCGCCCACCCACTCCGCCAGCCGGGACACCTCCGCCTCAAGGGCGACCGTGGCGTCCCGGCCCACGTCGGACAGCAGGCGCCAGACCGGCTCGCCGTCGGCGCGCTGGGCCCAGCCGCCGACGATCCTGCCGTTCCACCAGACCGTGGGGCCGATGTTGCCGGACCGGTCGAAGAGTGCCGCACGGTGCTCGGACGCGAGGTGGAAGCTCCGGTCGGCCCAGCCCATCGCGCTCGGGTCGAGACCTGGCAGCAGCGCGGCCCAGGGTTCCAGGGCGGGTTCGGGGGAGCTGTCCCCCGGAGCGACCCACCCGGTGGACCCGTCGAGCCGTACTTCCTCGGCCCCGGCTGCCGCGAGAGCTTTGCGGAGCTGGCCCAGGCCCCAGCCGGTCCACCACGTGAGGTCTGCCTCGGTCGCGGGCCCGTACGAGCGGAGCCAGCGCAGGGCCAGCTCTGTCCGTGCCCCTGCCGGGTCGAGTGGGCCCCAGGGTTCCGATGGTGTCCAGCGGAACCGGCTGGACGTCCAGGAGCCGCGCGGCCGGTCCCGCCGGATGTGCCCTTCGGCAGCCAGGATGCGGAGGACGCGGGAGGCGACGCCCTGGACCGCCTCGTACTTCTTGCCGGGGAAGAAGGTGATCTTCGTCCGGAGCGCCGGTACCGCCGCGGACAGCTCGCTGCCGGTGGCCCGGCCGCGCGCGGCCAGCGCGGCAAGGGTCTCCCGTTCGGTAAGGGTGAGCCACTGCTCGTCCAGCCCGTTGCCGTCCTCCGCCAAGTACTTGAGGAGCGTGCGCCGTTCCTTGGCAGCCACGGATCGTGCGTTCGAGGCGTCCACGTAGGGAGCGAGTTCCCTGGAGACGGTGAAGAGGGTGTTGCGGATGGACAGCAGCCGGACCAGGGAGACGTCTTCGTAGAGGGCCTGTTCCACCGGCGCGATGCCGGGCTGTGAGAGCCGTGCGCATGCGCTGAGGAAGACGGTGGCGGGGTCCGTGGCGTGCAGTGCGAGGACGGCATCGGCCACGGCCACTACGGAGTCGGCCCGCGCCGAGGGTGCGAGCCGGTGGCGTCGGCCGAGTCTGATGCGGCGCTGTTCGTCTGCGAGGTGCTGCACCACGGCCCCCGGGTTTTCGAACCTTGTTCTGCTTCGGTCTGCTCGGACGTGCGGATGCCGGGCTCAGAGCGTGAGCTTGAACCCGACGTGGCTGGCGGTGAATCCGAGGCGTTCGTAGAAGCGCCGCGCGTCGGTACGGGTGACATCGGACGTCAGCTGGACCAACTGGCATTCCTGGCGCCGGGATTCGTCCACGGCCCACTGGATCATCTGGGTGCCGAGCCCACTGCCGCGCTCATCGGCATGGATGCGGACGCCCTCGATGATCGAGCGTGTCGAGCCGCGGCGGGACAGACCGGGAATGATCGTCAACTGAAGTGTTCCGACGACCCGTTCCTCGCGCACCGCCACGACTACGTGCTGGTTCGGGTCATCGGCGAGCCGCTGGAACGCGGTGTTGTACGGGGTGAGATCGTCCGGTGACTCCCGCTGTGCGCCGAGGGGGTCGTCGGCCAGCATGGCCACCACGGCGGGGATGTCGGAGAGCGCGGCAGGACGTATTGCAAGATCGTTCATATTCCGCAGAATACGCAGCTCGCAGCGGTTATGCGGGGACCTTCAGCTGTTCCACCGCGGTGACGAGCGGAGCCAGCTCGGGGTTCAGAGCGGCTTCGTCGAGGGCGGCGCGCAGCGCGGTGTCGTTGGTCGGCCGGGCCTCGGCGAGCAGGGCCAGACCGGCGTCGGTGACGTCGGTGTAGATGCCGCGGCGGTCCGTGTCGCAGAGGTACCGGGTCAGCAGGCCGCGGTCCTCCAGCCTGGTGACCAGGCGGGTGGTGGCGCTCTGGCTCAGCACGACGGCGTCGGCGACCTGCTTCATCTGGAGATGACCGCCGACGCCGTTGTGCTGCCGGCTCAGGACGTCGAGCAGTGAGTACTCCCGCACGCTGAGGCCGTGCCCCGTCTGCAGGGCCCGCTCGATGCGGGCCTCGATCTTCCCGTGCAGCAGGGAGAGCGCGCACCAGCCCTGGGAGAGGGCGGTCAGTGCGGGGTCTGTCGCTGTCATGGTCTCTCCTCCGTGGTGGCTGCGTGTCTCCAGGATAGAGGACATGTGCAATAGTCCGCGCCCGCAATTAAGCGGCGTCTGCAATTATTGGGTTTCGATCCCACGCAGGGTTCCTTGTCACGGGCTACGCCGCTCGGTGTCGTCCTCGGCGCGGCGCTGATGATGTGGCCCCGGAGAAGAAAGCCGGTGCATCGGGAACGCGCTGGGCGTCGCACGGCCGGCCGGACCCGCGCCGTCACCGATCACACGGCCGGGCTGCCTCAGCCGGTCGCGACAGTCAGTGGAGCGAACCGGCGCGTCCAGTCACCCGGCAGTGCCGGGCTTCTATAGACCATGACCGTCGTGCTGGTGCCCCTCTCCAGGCCGTGCTCGCCGAGCCAGCCGAGCAGCTCCTGGTGGCGCGCGTCGATATCCGCGCGCAGGGGGCGGTCCGTCGTCGCGGCGAGCGCCGCGACGAGGGTCTTGGCGGTGGCGGTGTCGCGAGCGACCAGGGGGCCGATGGAATGGACGTTCCCACTCGGCCAGAGCGCCGCGTACCCGACCAGCACGCCACCGTCCTCCGCGACCAGGAGACGGTCGGAGAAGGCGGGCAGCCGGGCGATGATGTGGGTCCGGTCGGCGCCGAACGTGTCGGCGTCCAGGCGGAGGATGCTCTGGAGATCATCGGCCGTGGCCGGGCGGGTAGCGACCGGGGGAGCACCGGGGGACGTGTCACGCCCGCCGTCCATCGGCCGGAAATGACCGGCGATGCGGTCCGCCCGGCCCACCACCGCGAAGCCGAGCTGCTCGTAGAGCGGCTGCCCCTCGGTGGTGGCGTACAGCGAGAGCGGAGTCTCCCCCGACGACTCGATCACGTGCCGCATCAGCCGCCGGCCAAGCCCTTGCCTGGAGTGCCGTCCGGCGACGAGCAGCATGCCGATGGCGGCGAGGTCCGTCCCGTTCGAGGTCACCACGCAGGCCGCGGCCAGCCCTTTGCCCTCGGGGTCATCGATGCCGTAGCCCGTCCCGGCGGAGAGGAGGAGCCCCCACCGGTGCTCGTCGCGCGACCATCCGCGGTCCTCGCAGAGATCGGCGCAGGGCACGAGGTCTGCCCGGGTGAGGCGCCGGATGGGCAGTTCGGCGAGCGGGCGAGGCAGTGGGCTGTGCATAGGGGTCAGGCTGTCTGACGTGATGATCGTTCGTCCACCGCTTTAGCGTATCTGGCCGAGACGCGCAGGCGCCGGCCCCGCCGGGTCAGCCCCCAGGGTTTGAGAACCGCGACAGCGGTGACGAACAGATAGGTGGCGGTGGCCACCGCAGGGCAGACCGGCGTCGATGACACCGCTTCGTGCTGCCTCGTTGATCCCGGGGCGCAGCGAGGAGATCGACAGCCCTGTGGTGCCCAGGGTGATCCAGAACTTTGCCCGGACCCACCGATGTCCGGCCGGTCCCCACGGTGTGCCGAGTGCCAGGACCAGACCGCTGAGGAGCGACAGGAGGGCGACCGGTATGACCAGCCAGTCACTTGAGTGGTTTCACGTGAAACACGCTGTCAAGCCTGGAGCGATCGGTCGTCTGGCGGCGGGAGTATCCGCACGTACTGGCCTCGGCGTACGCGGGCGCCGTGAGTGCCCTCTGTGGAGCCGCGACCCAGGAGAGCGTAGGGGGAACGTGCGCCTTGATACCCGGACTTCCGAGTATTTGTCCGATGCGTGGGAGGTTGGTGGCACACTGCGACGAGGAGAGCCGCACCCGGGAACACACACAGGGGACGTGTGCGGTGTGGGCGAGTCACGACCATTTGATGCTTGAGGCGAGGCACTTCTATGGACGTTCCGGTCACCACGCCGGCCGATACGACCGCACCCACGACTCCATCCACATCCGCCGACACGACCCTGATCCACCGCACGCTCGCGGAGGTGGGTCCTGTCGCGGACCGGGCAACCGCCTACTTCTACGCGCTGCTGTTCATCCGGCACCCGGATCTGCGCGCCCTGTTTCCGGTGGCGATGGACGTACAGCGCGACCGGCTCTTCCGGGCGATCCTCGCGGCGGCCGACCGGCTCGACGACCCGGACGCGCTCGCCGAGTACCTCGGCGGGCTCGGGCGCGGCCACCGCAAGTACGGCACGAAGCCCACGCACTACCCAGCCGTCGGGGAAGCCCTGCTCGGCGCACTCAGCCGCTATGCGCCCGTCACCTGGAGCGGTGAGGCGGAAGGGGCCTGGGTACGGGCCTACACCACGATCTCGCAGATCATGATCGACGCGGCGGCCGAGGAGGAGCGGAGCGCCCCCGCGCTGTGGCAGGCGGAGGTGGTCTCCCACGACCTCAGAACCCCGGACATCGCGGTCCTCACCGTCCGACCCGACCAGGCGTACCCCTTTCTGGCCGGGCAGTACACGGCCCTGAAGACCCCCTGGTGGCCGCACGAATGGCGGCACTACTCGTTCGCCTCGGCGCCGCGCCGCGACGGGCTGCTCTCGTTCCACGTCAAGGCGGTGCCCGCGGGATGGGTCTCCAACGCGCTGGTGCATCGCGCCCGCCCCGGAGACGTCCTGCGGCTGGGAGCCCCGGCGGGTTCGATGACGGTCGATCACACGACCCACCACGGGCTGCTCTGTCTCGGTGGCGGCACGGGCATCGCGCCCATCAGGGCACTGATCGAGGATGTCGCCGAGCACGGAGACCGGCGTCCTGTCGATGTGTTCTACGGGGCGCGCAGCGACGGCGACCTCTACGACATCGACACGATGATGCGTCTCCAGCGGACGTATCCCTGGCTCGCCGTTCACCCCGTGGTGGGTGGGGGACCCGGGCGCGGTCCGGAGGGCGGGCTGCCCGACGCCGTACGGGAGCACGGGCCGTGGAAGGGGTACGAGGCGTACCTGTCCGGCCCTTCGGGCATGGTCCGCTCCGGCGTGGACGTGCTCAGAGGCATCGGTATGCCGGCCGAGCGGATACGGCACGACGCCCTCGACGAGCTGTCGGCCCCGGTGCCTGGATGAGACCTCGGTTCAGCCCAGGTCGGACGCGTGCATCGCCCGGACGCCTTCGATGTTGCCGTCGAGGTAATGCCGCAGCGACAGTGGTACGAGATGCACGGCGGCGATGCCGATCCGGCTGAAGGGCACCCGAACGATCTCGTACTCCCCGCAGGGATCGTCGATCTCCGGCCCGTGCCGGCGTGAGGGGTCCATCGACTCCAGCCGGCAGACGAAGAAGTGCTGGACCTTGACGCCCTTCACCCCGCCGCCCGCGATGTGTTCCACGGTGTCCACGAAGCAGGGCACGACATCGGTGATCTTGGCGCCGAGTTCTTCGTCGACCTCGCGGTGCAGGGCGTCGACGACGGTGGTGTCCTCCGGTTCGACCCCGCCGCCCGGCGTGAGCCAGTACGGATCAACCCCCGGCTTGGTGCGCTTGATGAGGATGAGGTCGTCGCCGTCGAGCAGGATGGCACGTGCGGTGCGCTTGACCACAGGACGTTCGGTCATGGCAAGAGAGTGGCCCGTGGAACCCGATCTGAAACTCTCCCGGGCCCACAGGTCACCAGTCGACCGCAGCGCGCACCAGCCACTCGTGCGCCCGCGCGATGTGCGGCAGCGCCAGGGTGCCGGTACGCGCGGCCAGGAAGTACGTGCGCAGCGGTGGTACCGGAGGGTCGAGCAGCGCCACGACCTCGCCCCGCTCCAGTGCCTGCTCGCACAGATAGCGCGGCAGCACGGCGAGGCCGGCGCCCGCTGCCGCGCACTCCAGGACCGCCCGCAGATCCGGAGTGATCACGGTCGCTGCCGCGGCCGGCCGACTGTCGAACACAGCGGCCCAGTAGCGCGAGACGAAGGGCAGGCTCTCGTGCACCTCGACCACCGGAAGCTGCTCCAGCACCACCGGCCCCTTGTGCCGGAGCGTCCCGGGCCCCAGGCGTCCGGCCCAGCGCGGCGCTGCCACCAGGACGTGTTCCTCGTCGCAGAGCGTTGTCGAGGTGAGCAGCCCACCGCGCGGCCGCGCCGTCGTGATGGCCAGATCGTGATGGCCGGCGGCCAGCCCTTCCATGGTCTCCTCGGCGTTGGCGCTGAACGAGCTGCGCAGCGTGAGGCCCTGGGAGAGCAGCGGGGTGAGTGCGGGCAGGGCGCGTACGGAGGTGAACTCCGGGGGCCCGGCCAGGTGAAGCGTCCGTACCCCCGTCGCCTCGTCGAGTCCTGCCTCGGCGATCTCCACGAGGGCGTCCAGATGGGGAGCGGCCCGGTGCGCCAGTTCGTCTCCGATGCTGGTGGGGGTGACACCACGGGCTCGGCGCAGGAAGAGGGGCCGGCCGAGCTGGCGCTCCAGCGTCCGTATCTGCGAGGTGACGGCGGGCTGCGAAAGTCCGAGGAGAGCGGCGGCCCGGGTGAACGACCCCGCACGGTGCACGGTGACGAAGGTGCGCAGCAGAGCCAGGTCCATGACCCGCCTCCTCCCGCGCTCACGACGCTTCGGACCCGGACAACTATAAATATGTCGATAGCTCGCTGTCGCTACTGTGATTGGACACTGACGCAGAGTCAACTAGCCTTGTGAAACCGGTTCTTCGCGCGTGGAACCGGGGCGGTCCGAGCCACGAGGGGGGAGGCTCGGACCGCCTGTATCAGCCTGTATCAGCGCGCACCTCGTTGAACAGGCTGTTTACCGGGATGCCTTGTCGAGCGCGCGTTCCACGTCGGCGAGCAGGTCCTCGGGGTCCTCGGCACCGACCGAGAACCGGATGAAGCCTTCCGGTACGGCGTCCCCGCCCCAACGGGCCCGGCGTTCCGCGGTGGAACGTACGCCGCCGAAGCTCGTTGCGTCGTCGACCAGCCGCAGCCCGGCAAGGAAGCGTTCCGCCGTATCGCGGTCGGCCAGAACGAACGACACCACCGAGCCGAAGCGCCGCATCTGCCGCACGGCGTTCGGGTACGAAGGATCGGTCGGCAGCCCCGGGTACCGCAGGCCGCTCACGTCGGAGCGCTTGCCCAGAGTCTCGGCCAGCGCGAGCGCGGTCGCGCACTGCCGGTCGATCCGCAGCTGGAGCGTGGACAGCGAACGGTGTGCCAGCCATGCCTCCATCGGTCCCGGGATCGCCCCGACGACCTTGCGCCAGCGCCGTACACCCGCCGACAGCTGAGGATCGCGGCAGGTCACGTGGCCGAGGAGGATGTCACCGTGCCCCGTCATGCCCTTGGTGTCGCTGGCCACCGAGAAGTCGGCCCCCAACTCCAGCGGGCGCTGACCGATCGGGGTGGCCAGCGTGTTGTCGACGGCGACCAGCGTGCCCGCCAGGTGCGCGGCCCCCACGAGCCGTCGCACGTCGCACACGTCGAGGCCCGGGTTGGACGGGGTCTCGATCCACAGCAGCTTGGCCCCTTCCAGGAGGGCGAGCTGGGCGTCGCCGCCGGTCGGGGCGGTCCGCACCTCGACGCCGTACGCCTCCAGCTGCTCACGGACCAGCGGCAGCGCCTGATAGCCGTCGTCCGGCAGGACCACCGCGTCGCCCGTGCGCGTCTGCGACAGCAGGACGGCCGTGATCGCCGCCATCCCGGAGGCGAACACCGTGGTCTCGACCGGCTCCCCCGGCGCCTCCAGCTCGCTGATCGCACGTTCCAGACGGGTCCACGTCGGGTTGGTGTCGCGACCGTAGGTGTACGGGCCGACAGGTTCCCCGGACAGATGGAAGTGCGCGGCGAAAACCGGACCCGGCAGGGTGGGTTCGTACTGCGCGGGTTCGGGCAGTCCGGCCCGTACCGCCCGTGTCCCGTCGCCCATGGTGCTCATGCTGCGTCCTCGCTTCTCTCCCCGGTCTGCCACCGGTCCGGCCTGCACTGTTTCAGAAGGCCCGGATCAGTCCTCGTCGGGGAGTACGACGTTCAGCGCCCAGGAGACGACGGAGATGATCAGGCCACCGAGGACGGCGGTCCAGAAGCCGTCGACGTGGAAGCTCAGATCGAACAGATCGGCCAGCCATGAGGTCAGCATCAGCATCAGGGCATTGACCACCAGCGTGATCAGTCCCAGCGTCAGGATGAACAGCGGCAGCGTCAGCAGCTGCACCACGGGCTTGACGACGAAGTTCACCAGGCCGAAGAGGAGGGCGACCAGGACCAGCGTGAGCACCTTGTTCCAGGTGTCGTCACCGGTGAGCGTGATGTCGCTGAGCAGCCAGATGGCCACGGCCAGCGCACCCGCGTTGGCGATCGTCTTGACTACGAAATTCTTCATGTGTCTGATCGTGGCAGACACGATCGACGGCAGACACCGGCAGTACGGGATACAAGGGGCGGACGGGCGATGAAGGCATTCAGGCTGGACGAACTGGAGGCGGAGCGGGCCGCCAACGACGGCGCCTACCTCCAGTTCGTACGGGAACGCAATATGTCCGTCGGCCTCTACGCGCTGGACGCGGGCCAGCTCGACCCGCAGCAGCCCCACAACCAGGACGAGGTCTACTTCGTCGTGAGCGGCCGCGCGGCGATCACCGTCGGCATGGAGACGACTCAGGTGGGCAGGGGCAGCGTCGTCTACGTACCGGCCGGAGTGGCCCACAAGTTCCACCACATCACCGAGGACCTGCGGGTGATGGTCGTCTTCTCCCCGCCGGAGAGCTGAGCCGGACCGCACGGTCCCTAGGGGATCGATCAGGGGAGTTCAAGGGATCGGGAGCGCCCGCCGGCCACCCCGCGGCTCTAGCATCGAGGCAGGAACCCATGGAGACGAGGTAAGGACGATGGCCGTGCAGGAGATATTCGCGGGGATGCCCTGGTGGGTGAAGTGGGTCGCGGTGCCCGTCATCGCGATCGTCGTGTTCGGCAGCCTGATCGCCAGCGTGGTGGGCTTCGTCATCGGTCTGCTCTTCAAGGTGCTGGTGTTCGCCGTTCTGGTCGGTGGTCTGGTCTTCGTCGTACGGAAGTTCATGTCCTCGTCCTCGTCGGGCCGTGACTGGTAGTGACGGACGTCGCGGGACGATTAGGCCAGCTGAGCTAAGTCCCCGACGAAAAGGCACTTCGGGCGTACGGTGCCGATACAGTGGCGTATCGCAGCCGCCACCTGGGAAGTAACTGTCCGTCATCGCATTGCCCATTGGTTTGTACGGCAGTCCGGTCTCCGGGCCCAGGTTCGTGGCAGTCCGTGGGGGCGGCCCCCACGGGAGGGCTGACCGCCCGTCACCATGCCTGGGGGTGACCTGTGACCACAGCAGCGAATACCGCTGTACCGACATTGATCGGTTCGGTGCAGCGGGCACTGAGACTGCTGGAGGCCGTGGGCACCCATCGCGACGGGGCGCCCGCGAAGCAACTCGCACGGGAAGCAGGGCTTCCGCTTCCGACCGCGTACCACCTGCTGCGCACCCTGACCCATGAGGGCTACCTGCGCCGGGAGAACGGCGTCTTCCTCTTCGGCGAAGCCGCCGAGCGGCTGATCGACGGTGGTGCCGTACAGAACCGTCGCAACGCCATGACCGACTCGCTCGCGCGCTGGCGCGACGCCATCGGCGTGCCGGTCTACTGCGCCATCTACCGCGAGGGCGAGATCGAACTCATCGCGGTCGCGGACACTCCGGCCCATCCGGCCGTCGATGAATGGGCCGCGTTCCGCGAGACCGGTCACGCGCACGCGATCGGACAGTGCCTATTGAGACAACTCGACGAGGACGCCCGCGGGGACCATCTCGACCGCCATCCCGTGCAGCCTCTGACTCGTCACTCTGTGCGAGATCGCGAGTCGTTTCTTGAACGGTTGCGATCAACGGAACGCATGGAGCCTGTCATTGAACGACAGGAATATGCCTTGGGAACGATCTGCGCGGCCATCCCGATCACGGTGGGCACCACCGTGGCGACGATGGCCATTTCCATACCCCTTGACCAGCAGGACCGGTTGCTCCCCGCAGTCGAACAGCTACGCAACGAGGTCGCGGATCTCTTGCGTTCGCTCGTGCTCTCTATCAGTATCTGAAAAATCACTCCTTGTGATCTGCTATCGCGTGCACCACGATGGCGTCAATAGGGCCACGGGGGATCATTCCTGGCCAGTTTCATCTACCGCGGGGTTGAACGATGCGCGAGTCGGTTCAAGCAGAGGTCATGATGAGCTTCCTCGTTTCCGAGGAGCTTTCCTTCCGTATTCCGGTGGAGCTCCGATACGAGGTTGCTGATCCTTATGCGATCCGAATGACCTTCCACCTGCCGGGCGACGCCCCTGTCACCTGGGCTTTTGGCCGTGAGTTGCTACTCGACGGTCTCAACAGCCCCAGCGGTGACGGGGATGTGCACATCGGGCCTACCGAGCCCGAAGGGCTTTCCGATGTACACATCCGGCTCCAGGTGGGAGAGGACCGTGCGCTCTTCCGGGCCGGCACGGCGCCTCTTGTGGCGTTCCTCGACCGGACGGACAAACTGGTCCCGCTGGGTCAGGAGCACACGCTGAGTGACTTCGAGGGCAACCTCGAAGAGGCGCTGGGCCGGATTCTCGCCGAGGAACAGAACGCCGGCTGAGGGGGCGCCCGTCGCTACGCCTTGCGACGACGGCCCCTCCCTGTCCGTGCGGGTGCAGGAGCTCCGCCTTCCGCGCCGAGCCCTGTGCGGTCCGCGGAGACCACCAGCGCCGCGAGTGCCGTGGTCACCGGCACCGAGGCGACCAGTCCGATCGAACCGATGAGTGTCCGGAAGATCTCCACCGCCACCAGTTCGCTGTTGGCCACCGTCCCCATGCTGCTCTGGGCGATCGAGAAGAGCAGCAGCAGGGGCAGCGCGGCCCCCGCGTAGGCGAGCACGAGGGTGTTGACGACCGAGGCGATGTGATCGCGGCCGATCCTGATCCCCGCCTTGTAGAGCTTCCGTGCCCCCATCGTCGGGTCCGCCTGGTGCAGTTCCCAGACCGCCGACGTCTGGGTGACGGTCACGTCGTCGAGTACGCCGAGCGAACCGATGATGACGCCGGCCAGCAGCAGACCGCTCATATCGATGTCCGGAAACAGGCCGTGGATGAGGCCGGTGTTGTCGTCGGTGTTGCCGGTGAGACTCGCCCAGCCGATGAAGAGCGAGCCGAGCAGGCCGATCAGCAGCAGCGAGATGAGTGTGCCGATGACGGCCACGGACGTACGGGCCGTCAGGCCGTGGCACATGTAGAGCGCCGCCAGCATGATGGCGCTCGCCCCGATCACCGCCACGACCAGGGGATTCGAGCCCTGAAGGATGGCAGGCAGGATGAACAGGGTGAGCACGGCGAACGACACGGCGAGCGCGATCAGCGCCATCACGCCGCGCAGCCTGCCCACCGCGACCACGACCAGCGCGAAGATCGCGGCCAGCAGCGCCATCGGGAACTTCCGGTTCACATCGGTCACCGAGTACTGGAGGTCACGGGGCGCGTCGGGCGCGTACGCCACGACCACGCCCTGACCCTCGTGCAGCTGCCTCGGGGCGTCCGGCTGGACGATCTCGGCGAAGGTCCGGCCCTTGTCCTTGCCGCTCGTCACCTCGATCGTGGCCTTCTTGCAGTCCCCCGTCTGCGCGTTGACCGCCTCGCGTCCCGAGGGTGTCGAGGTGTCACCGGTCGCCGGCACCTGCGCGGCGTTGACGTCCGCGCAGTCCACCGTGTCGACCCGGACCACCTTGCCGGACTGGGTCTGCCGGTCGAAACCGACACCTGTGCGTTCGTGGGCGGGGGCGCCACCGGGCCAGAACGCCACGAGGCCGACAAGGACCGCGGTGGCGAACGGAATCAGCACGGCCGCGATGACCTTGCGCAGATGCTTGGAGACGGGGGCGGCAGGGCCGTGGCTGTGCGAATGGCTGTGCGGGGGGCCCTGCGGTTCGGGATCGCTTTGGGAGGAGGTCACCGGGCGATCATCGCAAGAACGGGAGGGGCCCTCTATTCAGCACGCCATGAAGGACGCTAGCGTGGTGGCACCTTTGCACACGCGGGAGCTCGGAGCACCGGGCTGAGAGGGCGCTGACCTCCGTACACCGGTACGGAACAGGCTGCGCCGACCGCCGAACCTGTTACCGGGTAATGCCGGCGTAGGGAGTAGGTCTCATGACCACAGCGGACGCACGCACGCCTGCCTCGGAGCAGAACGCGCAGAACGCGCAGGAAGCACCGAATAACGAGGCCGGAAAGTCCATCGGCTGGCACAAGGGATACGTCCAGGGCTCGCGCCCGGACCTCCGGGTGCCGGTTCGTCAGGTGCACCTCACCAACGGCAAGGACGTGACGCTGTACGACACGTCGGGGCCGTACACCGATCCCACCATCGACACCGACGTCCGGCGCGGCCTCGTGCCGCTGCGGGAGAACTGGATCATCGCCCGCGGAGACACCGAGGAGTACGCCGGACGTCCCGGCCGCCCCGAGGACGACGGCCTGAAGCACACATCGCCCCGCGGCGGACTGCGCAACCTCGACGCGGTCTTCCCCGGCCGGCCGCGGCAGCCGCGCCGCAGCCGCGACGGACGGCCCGTCACCCAGCTCGCGTACGCCCGGCGCGGCGACATCACCCCGGAGATGGAGTACGTCGCGATCCGGGAGAACGTCGAGCCCGAGGTCGTACGCGAGGAGATCGCCGCGGGCCGGGCCGTCATGCCGGTCAACGTCAATCACCCGGAGATCGAGCCGATGATCATCGGCAAGCGGTTCCTGGTGAAGGTCAACGCGAACATCGGCAACTCCGCGGTCACCTCCTCCATCGAGGAGGAGGTGGACAAGATGACCTGGGCGACCAAGTGGGGCGCCGACACGGTCATGGACCTGTCCACCGGCCGCAATATCCACACCACCCGTGAATGGGTGCTGCGCAACTCCCCCGTACCGATCGGCACCGTGCCGCTCTACCAGGCCCTCGAAAAGGTCGACGGCAGGGCCGAGGAGCTGACGTGGGAGATCTACAAGGACACCGTCATCGAGCAGGCCGAGCAGGGCGTCGACTACATGACGGTGCATGCCGGCGTGCGCCTGCCCTACGTGCCGATGACCGCGCGCCGTAAGACCGGCATCGTCTCGCGCGGCGGCTCGATCATGGCGGCCTGGTGCCTCGCGCACCACAAGGAGTCGTTCCTGTACGAGAACTTCGAGGAGCTCTGCGAGATCCTCGCGACGTACGACGTGACGTACTCGCTGGGCGACGGACTGCGCCCCGGTTCGATCGCCGACGCCAACGACGAGGCGCAGTTCGCCGAACTGCGCACGCTGGGCGAGCTGAACACGGTCGCCAAACGATTCGGCGTCCAGACGATGATCGAGGGCCCGGGCCACGTCCCGATGCACAAGATCAAGGAGAACATCGACCTCCAGCAGGAGATCTGCGAGGAGGCGCCGTTCTACACGCTCGGCCCGCTGACCACGGACGTCGCCCCGGCGTACGACCACATCACCTCGGGGATCGGCGCCGCCATGATCGCCTGGTGGGGTACGGCGATGCTCTGCTACGTCACGCCCAAGGAGCACCTGGGCCTGCCCAACCGGGACGACGTGAAGACCGGGGTCATCACGTACAAGATCGCGGCCCATGCGGCGGACCTCGCCAAGGGGCACCCGGGGGCGCAGGACTGGGACGACGCGTTGTCGGACGCGCGGTTCGAGTTCCGCTGGGAGGACCAGTTCAACCTGGCGCTCGACCCGGTCACGGCACGGGAGTTCCACGACGAGACGCTGCCGGCCGAGCCGGCGAAGACGGCCCACTTCTGCTCGATGTGCGGCCCGAAGTTCTGCTCCATGAAGATCTCGCAGGACATCCGGCGTGAGCACGGGGGCTCGCAGGCGGAGATCGAGGTCGGCATGGCGGAGAAGTCGAAGGAGTTCGCGGCGGCCGGCAACCGGGTCTATCTGCCGATCGCCGACTGAGCGGACGGGCGGCCGCTACGCCGTGGTGCGGGTGTCCCCGGCGTAGCGGTCACTCGGGCTGGTGCTCGGGTCCGCCGAAGTCCGGACTGGTGAAGTCGGGGCTCGTGAAGGTCGGGCGCGGTCCGGCCGACGGGCCGTCGGCCGGGCCGGAGAAGTCCGGTCTGCTGTAGCCGATCTTCGGGATGCGGTTCGGGGAGCGGTGCGGCGTCCGGGAGGCGGGTCCTGCCGTCGGGTCGGCGAGTGCGTCCCGCAGGAAAGGCAGGATGCCGCGCTCCAGCAGGGCATGGCGCCACGCCTCCCTGGCGCGCGCCACGTCCTCCGGCAACTCCTCCTCCGGGTCCTCGGCAGGCAGCGAGGTGGCGCCGTTGCGCAGGGCCGTGGTGAGCAGTCCGACGGCGGCGACCAGGGTGGCCGCCGCGGCGACCGCGCCGAAGAACCAGCCCGCGGTGACCATCGTGGCCGCGAAAGCGAGGTCCGGGCCGAGCGCCTGGAGCAGATAGCCGACGAGCAGGAAGATCAGGGCTGCGGTACCGGCGAGGACGGGAGCCAGGGCGGTGACCACGGCGCCTGCACCGGCGCCCGCGCCCTTCGTCTCGTCCGGGGCGGGCCCGAGGGCCGGATCACCGGCGGGACCGCGCAGTTCGTCGCGCGCCTTCACGTAGTGCTCGTACTCGGTGGCGGCGGCCGCGGTGATGAGAGCCGTGGCGTTCAGCGCCATGGTGCGTAGCTGTTCCGGATTGAGCCGGTCACCGACTCCGTCCAGAGCCGGGTGTTCATGAGCATGACGCAGTGCGTCATCGAGAATCCGCTCGTACTCGGGGCGGTCCTCGGCCAGCAGGTGCGGAGCGCTTTTCATGTGCATCCCCCGATGCTCCGTAGGGCCTGACTGACCGCGTGGACCGGGCAATCGGGCGGAAACGGAGGAGAGCCTGCGACTGATACGCCGATGGTAGAGCGCCCACGGCACGGGGTGACAGGGGGTTTCCGTAAATAGGCCCGGTGGTCGGCATGGTCAGGTCGAGGATGCGTCTTCCCCGGCCTGCTTCATTCATGCAGGGGGAGTTGGACCACCAGTAGCTTTCCGGCCATGGTCACGCCGCCGTCCATGGCGATGGCGAGCCCGTCCGCGTACACGTGCGGGCCGTCCACGACGGGGCGCGTGCTGTCCTCGCCGTCCTCCGAGCCGACCTCGCCGAGCAGGTACGGAATGGGGCTGTGACCATGCACGACGCGCTGCCCGCCGTACGTCGCCATCAAGGCGCGCACGGCCTCGGCGCCCCCCTCGTCCCGGAAGGCGAACCGCTTGGTCAGCTTGCGGAAGACGTCCCAGCACTCATCGGCGTCGTTACGCGTAAGGATGGCGTGCACCGTGTCGTTGACGTCCTCGATGGTGGAGCCGTAGTCGAGGTACGCCGTCGTGTCGGAGTGCATCAGCAGATGCCCGTCCTCCTCGACGACCGCGTCGAGCCGGGACATCCACTGGAGGTGGACGTCCTGGAGCCGGTCCATATCGGTCTTCTGGCCGCCGTTGAGCAGCCAGGCCGCCTGGAAGGTCGCGGTGCCCGCACCGGAGTTCACCGGGGTGTCGCCGAACCGCTTGGCGCCGATGAGCAGCAGTTCGTGATTGCCCATCAGGGCCTTGCAGTACCCGCCGGCCGCTGCGGCCTCGGCGGAGAGCCGCATCACGAGGTCGATGACGCCGATGCCGTCCGGGCCGCGGTCCGTGAAGTCGCCGAGGAACCAGAGCCGGGCGTTGCCCGCCGCCCAGGCGCCGTCGGCGTCGATGAGGCCCCGCTCGGCGAGGGCGGCCAGGAGCTCGTCCAGATAGCCGTGGACGTCGCCGACGACGTAGAGCGGACCGCGCCCCGGGTCGGCGGCCGGCCGCTGCTCGGGGACGGGGTGCACCTCGACGGTGTCCTCGCGCCTGATCACCGGCAGATCGCGCTCGGTGGGCGTGTAGCCCTCCGGCGGCTCGTGGTCCATCGCCACGCTGCCGGGGTGCGGCGAGCGCGCGGGCACGGGCGTCTGCGCATACGGCGGTACGCGAAAGTCACGCAACGTCGCCGTCCGCACCACGGGTTCCTGACCGGCCCCCTGAGTCATCGACCCCTCCACCACCGTCGCGCCGCCGTACACCCGACGGGCCCTGCCTGGTAGAGGTGGTCCGCGGTGTCGTGCGCCCATCATAGGAATGCGGATCGTGCTGTGTGACGCACCAGGGGTGGTGAATCCGCGCGCACGTACGGTTCACCGGTCAATTGGTCCGGATTGTTGCGGTCAGTCCCCGGCCGGGGAGCGCGGAGCACTGACCGTGGTGCGCGGCGGGCGGCGCTGTGACGAGGTCCGGACGATGAGCTCGGTCGGTATCACCTGTTCGAGCGGACCGTCGTGTTCGACGCCCTCGATGGCGTCGATGAGGAGCTGGACGACTGCTGTGCCGATTCTGCGCGGCTTGAGGGAGAGCGTGGTGATGGGCGGTTCGGTGCTCGCGTAGACCGTGGACTCGCTGCAGCACACCAGTAGCAGGTCCTCCGGGACGCGCAGACCGTACCGGCGGGCGGCCGCCAGCAGATCCGTCCCGTTGGGGTCGAAGAGTCCGTACACGGCGTCGGGCCGGTCGGGGCGGGCCAGGAGGCGGTCGGCCGCCACCGCGCCCGCACACGGGTCGTGGGCCGGATAGGACTCGTACACCGGGTCCTGGCCCACGCGCTCGCACCAGTGGAGGTAGGCGGTGGTGGAGAGCCGGGTGTACGTGTCGGTGGTGGTGCCGGTCAGCAGGCCGATGCGGCGGGCTCCGGCGGCGGCGAGGTGGTCGAGGAGGTCGAGGACGGCGGCCCGGTGGTCGTTGTCGACCCAGGCGGTGACCGGGAGCGACCCGGCCGGGCGGCCGTCCGAGACGACCGGCACGCCCTGGCGCACGAGTTCGGTGACGACCGGGTCCTGGTCGGAGGGGTCGATGACGACGGTGCCGTCCAGTGCGACGTTCGACCAGACGTCGACGGTGCTGTGGCGGGAGGTGGCGGGGAGGATGACGAGGGCGTAGCCGCGGGCGAGCGCCGCGGACGTGGCGGCTCTGGCCATCTCCGCGAAGTACGCGAATTCGGTGAAGGTGAAAGGTTCATCCCCGTACGTGGTCACGGTCAGGCCGATGAGACCCGACTTGCCCGTACGGAGGGTTCGGGCCGCCGCGGACGGGCGATAGCCCAGACGCTCGGCGACCTCGCGGACATGTCGGCGGGTGGCGTCCGGGAGCCTGCCCTTGCCGTTGAGCGCGTCGGAGACGGTCGTGATGGAGACCCCGGCCGCGGCGGCTACATCCCGGATACCCGCCCGTCCTTGCCGGCCGTTGCGCCGGGGCGTCTCTGTCCGGCTCACCTGGTGCTTCCCTGCTGCTGTCATGGCGAGCCGATAGTAGGGCTCGGACGGGTAGTTGGGCCGGTCGCATATTCACCCGTTGACAGGCACGTTTCTGCATGATCGTTTGATGCTAAATGCCTTGGAAAACACGGGAGTTGGCAGGCTGGGCATCAGTGTGTCATGTGCCGAAGTCGATGGGCCTGCTGAATGGCCGATGTCTCGAAGAGGTCTCAACTCACCTCTTCGAGGGATGCGCGCCACGGAGTGAGCCACCGGCGCGCGGCGGGATGGGAAACGCTCCCCCTCGGCTGGGCGGACGCGTGAGGGACCATTCCGTGCGCTTCCCGGCACAGGGGACGAATCCCGGCTCCGGCCATTCGCAGCGGAGCCGAATCCTCATAAGGTGAGCAGTATTGATGTGCACGGATGGTCGAGGAGGACCTGCGGTGAGCGATACGAGCCCCAAGCTGCGCGCCGAGCTGGACGGCGTGCCCGCCTATGTGCCGGGCAAGCCGGCGGCGGCCGGCGGACCGGTCGCCTTCAAGCTTTCCTCCAACGAGAACCCGTTTCCGCCGCTGCCCGGGGTGATGGAGTCCGCGCTCGCCGCCGCCGCGAACTTCAACCGCTACCCGGACATGGCTTGTACCGGTCTGATGAACGAGCTGGCCGACCGATTCGGTGTTCCTCTCTCGCACCTGGCCACCGGAACCGGCTCGGTCGGCGTGGCGCAGCAGCTGCTCCAGGCCACCTCCGGCCCCGGGGACGAGGTCATCTACGCCTGGCGCTCCTTCGAGGCGTACCCGATCATCACGCAGGTCAGCGGAGCGACCTCGGTGAAGGTGCCGCTGACCGGCGGTGATGTGCACGATCTGGACGCGATGGCGGACGCGATCACCGACCGGACGCGCCTGATCTTCGTCTGCAATCCGAACAACCCGACGGGCACGGTGGTCCGCAGGGCCGAGCTCGAGCGGTTCCTGGACCGGGTGCCGAGCGATGTGCTGGTGGTGCTCGATGAGGCGTACAAGGAGTTCATCCGGGACGTCGAGGTGCCGGACGGCATCGAGATCTACCGGGACCGGCCCAATGTCGCGGTGCTGAGGACCTTCTCCAAGGCGTACGGCCTGGCCGGGCTGCGGGTCGGGTTCGCGGTGGCCCACGAGCCGGTCGCGGCGGCGCTGCGGAAGACGGCCGTCCCCTTCGGGGTCAGCCAGCTCGCCCAGGACGCGGCCGTCGCCTCGCTCCGTGCGGAGGACGAGCTGATGGGCCGGGTCGGCACGCTGGTCTGTGAGCGCAACCGGGTCCAGGAGGAGCTGGTGCGGCAGGGCTGGACCGTTCCGGAGTCCCAGGCCAACTTCGTCTGGCTGCGGCTCGGGGACCGTACGGTCGACTTCGCTGCCGCGTGCGCGCGGGCCGGTGTGGTGGTCCGGCCGTTCGCGGGTGAGGGAGTGCGGGTCACGATCGGGGAGTCCGAGGCCAATGACGTGTTCCTCAAGGTGACGGAGTCGTACCGCCAGGAATGGTGAGCCGCGGGCGCGGCCGCTGCGGAGCCTTCCGGCCGTAGCCGCTCCGTTCTGTGCGTGCCGGTGGCCCCGGACCTCGATGGCGAGGTCCGGGGCCCTTGTGCTGTGCGGTGCCGGGGGCCGGCTGCCCGGATGGCCGGGAAGGACCCCCCGATCGAACGTTCCGAAAGCGTGTGCGCCATAATGCTTGTGAATGTGAACGCGTTCACAAGCGTGTCCCGGTTCCTCCCTTGATCAGAGGGATAAGTGGGGCAAAGCACCCCTGTGAACACGGCCCCGTAAGGAGAACGACGACGTGGACCTAGCTCTGGCGCCGGAAACCCTGGCGCGATGGCAATTCGGCATAACGACCGTCTACCACTTCCTGTTCGTCCCTCTGACGATCTCCCTCGCCGCGCTCACCGCCGGCCTGCAGACCGCCTGGGTGCGGACCGGCAACGAGAAGTACCTCAGAGCCACGAAGTTCTGGGGGAAGCTCTTCCTGATCAACATCGCCATGGGTGTCGTCACCGGCATCGTCCAGGAGTTCCAGTTCGGCATGAACTGGTCCGACTACTCCCGCTTCGTCGGCGACGTCTTCGGTGCCCCGCTCGCCTTCGAGGCGCTGATCGCGTTCTTCTTCGAGTCCACCTTCATCGGGCTGTGGATCTTCGGCTGGGACAAGCTGCCGAAGAAGATCCACCTCGCCTGCATGTGGATGGTCTCCCTCGGCACCATCCTCTCCGCGTACTTCATCCTGGCGGCCAACTCCTGGATGCAGCATCCGGTCGGCTACCGCATCAACGAGGAACGCGGCCGGGCCGAGCTCACCGATTTCTGGAGTGTGCTCACCCAGAACACCGCGCTCACGCAGTTCTTCCACACCATCACGGCCGCCTTCCTCGTCGGCGGCGCGTTCATGGTGGGCATCGCCGCCTTCCACCTGGCCCGCAAGAAGCACATCCCCGTCATGCGGACGTCCCTGCGGCTCGGGCTCGTCACCGTCGTGATCGCCGGCATGCTGACCGCCGTCAGCGGTGACCGGCTGGGCAAGGTGATGTTCAAGCAGCAGCCGATGAAGATGGCCGCCGCCGAGGCGCTGTGGGACGGGCAGAACGCCGCGCCCTTCTCGATCTTCGCGTACGGAGATGTCAGCGAGGGCCACAACTCGGTGGAGATCTCGATCCCCGGAGTGCTGTCCTTCCTCGCCGACGACACCTTCGACTCGTACGTCCCCGGCATCAACGACATCAACAAGGCCGAGCAGGAGAAGTACGGCCCCGGCGACTACCGGCCCAACATTCCGGTCGCCTTCTGGAGCTTCCGCTGGATGATCGGCTTCGGCATGGCGTCCTTCGGCCTCGGTCTGCTCGGACTGTGGCTGACCCGGAGGAAGTTCATGCTGCCGGCGGCGATGCGGACCGGTGAGGACGAGGTGCCCCACCTGGTCCTGTTCAGGAACAAGGCGCTGAGTCCGAAGCTCACCAAGCTCTACTGGCTCGTCGCCCTGTGGACCCTGCTCTTCCCGCTGATCGCCAACTCCTGGGGCTGGATCTTCACCGAGATGGGGCGTCAGCCCTGGGTCGTCTACGGCGTGCTCCAGACCCGTGACGCGGTCTCCCCCGGTACCTCGCAGGGCGAGGTCATTCTCTCGATGACCGTCTTCACCCTGCTCTACGCGGTGCTCGCCGTGATCGAGGTGAGGCTGCTCGTGAAGTACATCAAGGCCGGACCGCCGGAACTCAGCGAGGCCGACCTCAACCCGCCCACCAAGATCGGCGGTCACGACGAGCAGGACGCCGACCGCCCCATGGCGTTCTCCTACTGAGAGCAGAGGAGCTGAGAGATGGAACTCCACGACGTCTGGTTCGTACTCATCGCCGTCCTCTGGACCGGCTACTTCTTCCTGGAGGGGTTCGACTTCGGTATCGGTGTCCTCACCAAGGTGCTGGCCCGCGACCGCAAGGAACGCCGGGTGCTGATCAACACGATCGGCCCCGTCTGGGACGGCAACGAAGTCTGGCTGCTCACCGCGGGCGGGGCGACCTTCGCCGCCTTCCCCGAGTGGTACGCCACGCTCTTCTCCGGCTTCTACCTGCCGCTGCTGATCATCCTGCTCTGCCTGATCGTGCGCGGAGTCGCCTTCGAGTACCGGTCGAAGCGGCCCGAGGAGAAGTGGCAGACCAACTGGGAACACGCGATCTTCTGGACCTCGCTGATCCCGGCCGTGCTCTGGGGCGTGGCCTTCGGCAACATCGTCCGTGGCGTGAAGATCGATGCCGACATGGAGTACGTCGGCAATCTCTGGGACCTGCTCAACCCGTACGCCCTTCTCGGCGGACTGGTCACGCTCTTCCTCTTCACCTTCCACGGCACGGTGTTCGCCGGGCTCAAGACGGTCGGCGACATCCGGGAACGGGCCCGCAAGCTGGCGCTCGGGCTGGGGCCGGCCACCGCGGTCCTCGCGCTGCTCTTCCTGACCTGGACCCAGCTGGACAACGGTGACAGCTGGAGCCTGCTGGCCATGATCGTCGCGGCCGGGGCGCTGGTCGCCGCGATCGTCGCCATCGCGGCCGGGCGCGAGGGGTGGTCGTTCGCGTTCTCGGGCCTGACCATCGTGGCGGTGGTCGCCATGCTGTTCCTGACGCTCTTCCCGAACGTCATGCCGTCCTCGCTGAACGACGCCTGGAACCTCACGGTCACCAACGCCTCGTCCACTCCGTACACCCTGACGATTATGACCTGGTGCGCGGGCATCGCCACTCCCCTCGTCCTGCTCTACCAGAGCTGGACCTACTGGGTGTTCCGCAAGCGCATCGGTACCCAGCACATCGCCGATGCACCTCACTGACCGCACCGGCCGCAGCGAGCTCTCTGGGGGCTGTTTCACGTGAAACCGATCGACCCGCGTCTGCTCAGGTACGCACGGGCCACCCGCCTCTTCCTGGCTGCCGTGGTGGCACTCGGACTTGTCGGGGCGGCGCTGGTGGTCGCCCAGGCGATGCTCATCGCAGAAGTCGTGGTGGGCGGATTCGAAGAGGGGCTGTCCCTTCCCGGACTCCGCATGCCCCTGCTGCTGCTCGCCGCGGTCGCGGTGGGCCGGGCCCTGGTGGCCTGGCTCACCGAACTGGCCGCGTACCGGGCCGGCGCGGCGGTCAAGTCCGAGCTGCGCGGCCGGCTCATGGAGCGCGCCGCACAGCTCGGGCCCGACTGGCTGAGCGGTCAGCGCACCGGCTCCCTGGTGGCGCTCGCCACCCGCGGCGTCGACGCGCTCGACGACTACTTCGCGCGCTACCTGCCGCAGCTGGGACTCGCGGTGGTGGTCCCGGTCGCGGTCCTGGCGAGGATCGTCACGGAGGACTGGGTCTCCGCCGCGATCATCGTGGTCACGCTGCCGCTCATCCCGCTCTTCATGATCCTGATCGGCTGGGCCACCCAGTCCCGGATGGACCGGCAGTGGCGGCTGCTCTCACGGCTCTCGGGGCACTTCCTCGATGTGGTCGCCGGACTTCCGACGCTGAAGGTCTTCGGGCGCGCCAAGGCGCAGGCGGAATCGATCCGCACCATCACCTCGCAGTACCGGCAGGCCACCGTGCGGACCCTGCGGATCGCATTTCTGTCGTCCTTCGCCCTGGAACTTCTGGCGACCCTGTCGGTGGCGCTGGTCGCCGTGACCATCGGGATGCGGCTCGTCCACGGAGAGCTGGACCTCTACACCGGTCTGGTGATCCTCATCCTGGCGCCGGAGGCGTATCTGCCCATCCGGCAGGTCGGGGCGCAGTACCACGCGGCCGCAGAGGGGCTCTCCGCCGCGGAGGAGATCTTCGCGGTCCTGGAGACCGAGCCCCGGACGGCCGGCACGCAGGACGTCCCGGCGACGACGGGGCTGGAGCTCGACGGGGTGACGGTCCGCCACCCGGGCCGCAGCGAACCGTCGCTCGACAACGCCTCCCTGGTGGTGGAGCCGGGTGAGACCGTCGCCCTCGTCGGCCCCAGCGGAGTCGGCAAGTCCACGCTCCTGCATGTGGTGCTGGGCTTCACCGCACCCGACGAGGGGCGGGTGCGGATCGGCGGGACCGATCTCGCCGAGCTCTCCCCGGAACGCTGGCGCGAACGGATCGCCTGGGTGCCGCAGCGCCCGCACCTCTTCGCCGGCACGATCGCCGAGAACGTACGACTGGCCCGCCCGGACGCCGACGACGACGCGGTGTCGGCGGCGCTGCGGGACGCGGGCGCGTCCGGCTTCGTCGCGGAGCTTCCGGAGGGTGTGCGGACGCTGCTCGGCGAGGACGGCGCCGGGCTCTCGGCGGGGCAGCGGCAGCGGCTCGCCCTGGCCCGCGCGTTCCTGGCCGACCGGCCAGTGCTCCTGCTGGACGAGCCGACCGCGAGTCTCGACGGCGAGACGGAGGCGGGGATAGTCGAGGCGGTACGGAGACTGGCGGAGGGTCGGACCGTACTCCTCGTCGTGCACCGTCCGGCGCTGCTGTCGGTGGCCGACCGTGTCGTGACACTGGAGCCGCAGGTAGCAGGAAGCCGTGCGGCCGCGGTCCTGGACGGGGAGGCCGGGCGCCCGACGGTGCCGCGGCCCGGCACCCCGTCCCTCGAATCCGCAGGCGAGCCGGACGGTACGGGGGAGGCCGAGGTCTTCAAGGACACCGCCCCGCGGCAGGGGCACGTCCTGGCCCGGGTCCGGAAGGCCGCCGGTGCGCAGCACGGGAAGCTGGGTCTGGCCCTGCTGCTGGGCAGCCTCGCCGTGGGCTCGGCCGTCGGGCTGATGGCCGTGTCGGGGTGGCTGATCTCCCGTGCCTCCGAACAGCCGCCGGTGCTCTATCTGATGATGGCCGTCACCGCGACGCGCGCCTTCGGCATCGGCCGCGCGGTCTTCCGGTACGCCGAGCGCCTCGTCTCGCACGACGCGGTGCTCAGGATGCTCGCGGAGCTGCGGGTCGCCGTGTACCGGAGGCTGGAGCGCATCGCGCCGGCCGGCCTGCGTACGACGCGGCGCGGCGACCTGCTGTCGCGCCTCGTGGCCGATGTGGACGCGCTGCAGGACTACTGGCTGCGCTGGCTGCTGCCCGTGGGGACCGCGGTCGTCGTCGGAACCGCGGCTGCCGGATTCACCGGCTGGCTGCTCCCGGAGGCGGGCGTCGTCCTCGCCGTCGGCCTCCTCCTCGCCGGGGTGGGCGTGCCCCTGGTGAGTGGCGCGTGCGCCCGCCACGTGGAACGCCAACTCGCGCCCGCGCGGGCCACGCTGGCCACCAGGGTCACGGATCTGCTCACCGGGACGGCCGAGCTGACGGTGGCCGGTGCGCTGCCCGCCCGCAGCCGGCAGGTGCGCGAGGCGGACGGCGTCCTCACCCGGATCGCCTCCCGCGCGGCGACCGCGACCGCGCTCGGCGGCGGTCTCTCCGCCCTGATCTGCGGCCTCACGGTGGTCGGTGCCGCACTCGTCGCGCTCCCGGCAGTCCGTGACGGACGGCTGGCGGGTGTGGCGCTCGCCGTGGTGGTGCTGACCCCGCTGGCGGCCTTCGAGGCGGTGACGGGCCTGCCGCTCGCCGTGCAGTACCGCCAGCGCGTGAAGCGGAGCGCGGAGCGCGTGTACGAGGTGCTGGACGCCCCGGCGCCTGTGCGGGAGCCCGCCACCCCCGCCGAAGCGCCCGATTCGCCGTTCCCGCTGGAGGTGCGGGGGCTGTCCGCCCGGTACGCGGGGGCGACGCGGGACGCCCTGGAATCCGTCGATCTGACGCTCGTCCCCGGCAGGCGCATCGCCGTCGTGGGGCCTTCGGGCTCGGGCAAGTCGACGCTCGCCCAGGTCCTGCTCCGCTTCCTGGACGCCCGGGCCGGGACGTACCGGATCGGCGGTGTCGAAGCGAGCGAACTGGACAGCGACACCGTCCGGACGTACGTGGGGCTGTGCGCCCAGGACGCCCATGTCTTCGACAGCTCCATCCGCGAGAACCTGCGCCTCGCCCGTACCGGAGCGACGGACGGTGAGCTGCGGGACGCGCTCGCGCAGGCCCGGCTGCTGGACTGGGCCGACTCCCTGCCCGACGGGCTCGACACCCTGGTGGGCGAACACGGCGCCCGGCTCTCCGGCGGTCAGCGGCAGCGGCTCGCGCTGGCCCGCGCGCTCCTCGCCGACTTCCCCGTACTCGTCCTGGACGAGCCCGCCGAGCACCTCGACCTGGCGACGGCCGACGCGCTGACCGCGGACCTGCTGACGGCTACCCGTGGGCGTACGACCCTCCTGATCACCCACCGGCTGGAGGGACTCGACGCCGTCGACGAGGTGCTGGTGCTCGATGCGGGCCGCGTGGTGCAGCGCGGTGCGTACGGCGACCTCGCGGGTGTGGAAGGACCCCTGCGCCGGATGCTGGAGCGGGAACGGGAGAGCGTGCCCGCCTGATGCGGGGGGTCGGGCGGGCCGTACAGACCCTGCCCGACTTTCCTCACTAAATGGGACTAACTAGGCTCAGTACATGGCAGAGCCGGACCCGAAGGACTCACTCGAAGCCGCGACCCGGGCGACGCGCAGCCTGCAGGGTCTCTCCACGGAACTCACCGCCCGCGTCCCGCAGCTGCTGGAGGCCATGCGTTCGGTCGGCACGGGCCTGGAACTGCACTCCACCCTCGACCGCATCTGCGAGACCGCCGCCGAGCTCGCCGATGCCCGCTACGCCGCCATCGGTGTCGTCGACGACACCGGGGAGGGGCTGTCCGACTTCGTCACCCACGGAGTGCCGGAGGACGTGGCCCGGGAGATCGGCCATCGGCCCGACGGGCACAAGGGGCTCCTCGGCGCGCTGATCCACGATCCCGTACCGCTCCGGCTGGCCGATCTGACCGCCGATCCGAGGGCGGCCGGGTTTCCGCAGGGCCACCCACGGATGCGCACGTTCCTCGGGGTGCCGATCCGCGTACAGGGCGAGATCTTCGGCAATCTCTACCTGGCGGAGAAGCGCGGCGGGACCGAGTTCAACGACTACGACCTGCACATGGTGAGGGTGCTCGCCACCGAGGCCGGCATCGCCATCGGCAACGCCCGGCTGTACGAGGCGGCGCGGCAGCGCGAGCGGTGGATCGACGGATCGGTGGCGGTCACGACCGCGCTCCTGTCCGGTGGTGACGCCGACGACGCGCTGTCGGTCGTCGCCGAACAGGCCCGTCGTCTCGCCGATTCGGCAGCGGGGATCGTGCTGCTGCCGACGCCGGAGGGCGGGCTGGAGATCGTCGCGGTATCCGCCGACAACCCGTCCGATTCGCTGGGCGTCATCGTTCCGCCGGAGAGCGCCGTCGCGGCGATGCTCTTCGACGGCCAGGCCGTCTTCGTGGACGACTTGGCCTCGGACGGACGCATGGTCACGAGGCTGGCCGACCAGTTCGGCCCGAGCATGCTGCTCCCCCTGCAGAGCGGCGGCCGGGTGCTCGGCGCGCTCGCCACCCCGCGCGGCCGGGGCGAACGTCCCTTCACGGAGGCGGAGCGGACCCTCGCCACCCAGTTCGCCTCCCAGGCGGCACTCGCGCTGATGATGGCCGAGGCCCAGCGCGACCGAGAACGGCTCGCGGTGTACGAGGACCGTGACCGGATCGCCCGTGACCTCCACGATCTCGTCATCCAGCGGCTGTTCGCCACCGGAATGATGCTGGAGAGCGCTCAGCGCAGGTCGGTGGTGCCCGAGGTGACGACCGGGGTGGGACGGGCCGTCGACGAGCTGGACGTGACGATCCAGGAGATCCGGACGGCCATCTTCGCGCTCCAGCAGGAACCGGCCGAGGTGCCTTCGGGGCTGCGCACCCGCGTCCTGCGGGAGATCAACATGGCCGCCGTGCCCCTGGGCTTCAAGCCTTCGCACCACTTCGTCGGCCCGGTCGATTCACTCGTCGGTGAACTCACAGGCAAGAACCTCATCGCGGCCCTGCGCGAGGCGCTGTCCAACGCGTTCCGGCATGCCGGTGCCTCCCTGATCGACGTGGTCGTCGACGCGACCGTCACCCTGCCTGACGGGCGCGACGGGGTACGCCTCTCGGTCGCCGACGACGGAGTGGGCATCCCGGAGGGCGGGCGGCGCAGTGGACTGCGCAACCTGGCCCGCCGGGCGGAGTCACTGGGCGGTGCGAGCTGGTTCGGCCCCGGAATCGGCGAGGGCGGGGGCGGTGCGACGGTGGTGTGGGAGGCGCCTCTCTGACGGCCGCGTCGCGGAGCCGGCCCGACGGCCGGCTGTGCGCCGTGGGTGGGCCGGTTGGCGGTACGACACCCCGGGGTCCCCGGATTCGGGGCCGGCCGGGGTGACGATCCGGGAATGCGTTCCGCTGTGCTGTGTCGCTGTCGCCAGAAATGCCGCCAGGAATGCCGCCAGACGTACGGCCGGGGAGATGGCCGTACCAAAGTCGGCTGTCGGCGGCGCGAGCGGCTGGTCGTGCTGCTGCTCTGTGCCGTGTCGGCCCTGGCCGCCCTGTCCGCGGCGCCTGGGCCGGACGCGATGGCTGTGCCGGGTCCCGCTGTGCCGCTGCCTGCCGAGCGGTTCGATCCGGCGCCCGATCCGTCGTCCGATCCTGGGTCCGGGCCGTTGCCGGGACCGCCTTCCGGGCCGCTGGCCGGGTCGCTGTCCGGGCTCGGTACGGGAGTCACGGTCGCCCGGCTCTACCAGGAGGCGGCGCAGGCCACCGAGACGTACGAGAGGAACAGACGGGCCTCGGTCGCACAGCGGGCCAAGGCCGCGCGCCTCGACGGTCTCCTCGACGGGCAGCGGCGCGGGCTGGAGGCGATCCACGCGGATCTCGGCCGGGTCGCCCGCGCCGAGTACCGGACCGGCGGCGCCGGCCTCTCGTACACCGCGCAACTGCTGCTCGCCGACGATCCCCAGGCGTTGCTGCGCGGCCGCCAACTGGCCCGGCAGGCCGAGATGGGCGTGACCCGTCTGATGGAACGCGCCCAGCGTGCCGAACGCGCGCTGGCGGACGGAGAGCGCAGGGCCAGGTCCGCCTGGCAGACCCTGGACGGCGCTCTCGTACGGCTGGCCGCCGTCAAGCGGGGCATCGCTGCCAAGCTGGCGGTCGCGCAGCAGCGGCTCCAGAGCGAGGCGGACTGCAGTGTCACGGCGGGGAAGTGCGCCGGTGCCGTACGGATCGGGCAGCCGGGCGGGTGGGACGCCGGACCGAGCTGGGTGGCACCGGTGGAGAACTACGCGCTCTCGGCGGGGTTCGCCAGCGTCGGCGAACACTGGGCGAGGCGGCACACGGGGCAGGACTTCGCCGTGGACATCGGCACCCCGGTCCGCTCGGTCGGCGAGGGCAGGGTGTTCTCGGTCTCCTGCGGCGGAGCGTTCGGCGTCGAGGTCGTGGTGGGGCACCCGGGCGGCTATTACACGCAGTACGCACACCTGGCGGGCGTCACGGTGGACCAGGGCGAGCGGGTCGGGGCGGGGCAGTGGATCGGCCAGGCGGGCACGAGCGGGAACTCGACGGGGCCGCACCTTCATTTCGAGGTGCGGCTCACGCCTCTCCTCGGGTCGGGCGTCGATCCGGTGCGCTGGCTGGGCGAACGCGGGGTGACGCTCTGACGGACGGCCTGCCGGGGGTGGTCAGCGGACCGTGAGGGGTGGTCAGCGGGCGGCGAGGATCCGCTCGATGACGACGGCCACGCCGTCCTCGTTGTTCGTGACGGTCCTGCCGGAAGCGGCGGCCACGGCGTCGGGGTGGGCGTTGCCCATCGCGAAGGAGGCGCCCGCCCAGTTCAGCATCTCCACGTCGTTGGGCATGTCACCGAAGGCGACCACCTCGGCCTGGCCGATGCCACGCTCGGCGCAGCACAGCGCGAGGGTGCTGGCCTTGGAGACACCCGGTCCGCTGACCTCCAGGAGGGCCGTGGGGCTGGACCGGGTGAAGGAGGCAAGGTCACCGGCGGCGGAGCGGGCCAGCGCGAGGAACTCGTCCGGGGCCAGTTCGGCATGGTGGGCCAGGAGCTTGAGCACCGGGGCGCCGGAGCCCGGGGACTCCGCTTGGAGCAGCTTCTCGGCGACGGCGACGGTGGCACCCGGGTCCAGGTGGAACGGCGGATAGGCCGGTTCGTAGTGGATACCGGTGGTGAACTCGACGGCGAACGAGGTGCCCGGGGCGGCCTCGCGCAGGGTGCGGACCGCTGCGAGGGCGGCGTCCCGTTCCAGTGGCCGGACCATGAGCGGCGTGCCCTCGGCCCGCAGGTCGACGACGGCGGCGCCGTTCGCGCAGATCGCCATGCCGTGACCGTGGACGTGGTCGCTGACGACGTTCATCCACCGGGCGGGGCGGCCGGTGACGAAGAAGACCTCGATCCCGGCCTCCTCGGCCGCCGCGAGGGCTGCGACCGTGCGGTCCGACAGGGTCTTGTCGTCGCGCAGCAGCGTGCCGTCGAGGTCGGTGGCGATCAGCCGGGTTACGGCAGGCAGAGGCGAGTCGGTAGCTGAGGTCACAGCGGCATTCTCCCGTACAAGAGTGCACGGGCGTGCAGAGGGGCGCACATTTGAGGGCACGCGCCTCTGAACAGCAGAACATGTCAGCGGCATGTGCCCGCGGACACGAGCGAGGACATGAACGGGGAACACTGGAACCGGATTTCAGCGGAGCTGGGTCAGGCCCTCGGTGGCGATCCGCTCGAATACCTTCTCGTCGGCGGCGAAATCCGAGCCTGGGACCGGCCAGTGGAGCACGATCTCCGTGAAACCCAGCGCGAAGTGCGTTCCCGCGAAGTCGACGAACGCGTCGAAGGAGTCCAGCGGCCGGTCCGGGGTGAAGCCGGTGAGAAGGATCTTCTCCAGCTCCGTGGTGTCCCGTCCGACCGCGGTGCCTGCCGCGTCGAGCCCGTCGAGCTGCCGGCGCAGGGCGGCCACGGACTGCTCCGGGGTCCCCGTCTCGTACAGCTTCGGATCACCGGTGGTCACCCAGCCCTGGCCGTACCGCGCGGCGAGCTTCTGCCCGCGCGGGCCGGTGGCGGCGATCGCGAAGGGGAGGCGGGGGCGCTGCACGCAGCCGGGGATGTTCCGGGCCTCGTTGGCCGTGTAGAACTCGCCCTCGTACGTGACCGAGGGCTCGCGCAGCAGTTGATCGAGGAGCGGGACGAATTCGCCGAAGTGGTCGGCACGTTCGCGCGGTGTCCACGGAGCCTCGTCGGCCCGGCGCAGCGTCGTGGCGTCGAAGCCGTTGCCCCCGGCGCCGATGCCGAGGGTGATGCGTCCGCCGGAGACGTCGTCGAGCGTGATGAGGTCCTTGGCGAGCGTCACCGGGTGCCGGAAGTTGGGCGAGGTGATGAGGGTGCCGAGGCGCATGCGCTCGGTGGCGGCAGCCGCCGCGGTCAGCGTGGGGACCGCACCGAACCAGGGCCCGTCGCGGAAGGTCCGCCAGGCCAGATGGTCGTAGGTGTACGCGGCGTGGAAGCCGAGGTCCTCGGCCCGCTGCCAGACCTTGCGGCCTTCGCTCCAGCGGTGGATGGGAAGGATGAGGGTGCTCAAATGCATACATGCGACGATACGGCCGAGTCGTCGGGATACGGTGCAGGGGGTCGCGCGGGGTTGCCGCCTCGCACCTGCGGGGTGAGTCTGGAAGCGGACGCGGCCGGTACCTCCCCGCGCGGCGACGATCTCCGCGAGGGCCCCGGCAACCTGGCGCCCTGGCTCCGTGCTCGGCCGGGCGCCGCATTCAGTCGCGCATGCGCAGGAACTCCGGCGGTACGGCATCGGTGAGCCAGACCCCGTTGGCGCTGACGTGAAAGGTGTGGCCCGCCCGGTGCATCGCTCCCGCGTCCACCGACAGTACGACGGGCCGACCGCGACGGGCACCGACGCGAGTCGCGGTCTCGCGGTCCGGTGAGAGGTGGACGTGGTGGCGGTCCATCGGGTGCAGCCCTTCGGCGCGGATGGACTCCAGGGCCTGGGCGACAGTGCCGTGGTAGAGGTACGCGGGTGGCTCGGCCGGGGGCAGTCCGAGGTCCACGGGGACGGTATGGCCCTGGTTCGCCCGGATGCGGTCGCCGTCCAGGGTGAAGCGTTGCTTGTCGTTGGCCGCGACGACAAGGTCGAGCTCGCTGCGGGTGAGGGCGAATCCCTGCCGGGCGGTCGCCTCCAGAAGGTCGTCGATCCGCACCCAGCCCTGGGCGTCGAGCGTGAGTCCGATGCGCTCCGGCTGGTGCCGGAGGTGGCGCGAAAGGTACTTGGACACCTTGACGGTGCGTTTCTCATCCATCCGGCAAGAGTGCCCGCGGTGCTCGGCCTGGCGCACCCGGATTCTCGGGAGTGGAGGCAGGGAGCAGGTTTGATCCACAGCCAACTGTGGTTATCCACAGGCGTTTTGGCGATTCTGTGGACAAGTGACAAGCGAAATGGCCCATTTGGTCAACTTATCTATCATTTGCGTGAGATGCGGCAAGTGCGTCCAATGTCCTCGCCTGCACCTCTCGTTGAACGGCCGCCGCGACGAACGCCTCGACGCTCTCAGCGCCAACCAGGTCCTGTACGGCGCGCATTGTCTCCGCGGGCAGCGGGACGGGCCGGGGCGTCTGGTCGTCCGTGAGCGGCTCCTCGGAGCCCAGATGGTGGTGCAGGTGCCGGGTGGCGAACAGGCGCATGGCCCGGGCCAGTTCGGCGTCGACGGTCTGCTGGGCGAGTGGTCTGAGCCGTCGCACCATCACGGCGGCCTCCGCCGCGTCCGCGTCCGTCGGCGGGCGATGGCCGAGATACCGGGCGAAGACGTGCTCGGTGGTGAACTCCAGGAAGCGCGAGGCTATGTGCTCGACCTGACCGCGAAGTTCCCGCAGATGGCCGGAGATTGCCGACAGGGGGACTCCCGCCGCGTACAACTCGGCGGCCACCGCCAGCTCCTGCGGGCTCGGTACCAGGAACTCGTCCTCCTTGCCGGGGACGCGTTCGAGTACGCCGAGAGCCACTGCCTCGTCGACGGCCGCCTCGTCCGGCGTCGAACCGAACCGCAGGTCGAGTTCGGCGCGGGTGATCCGGCCGGCCTCCTCATCGGTCCACGGACCGTGCACTTCGGCGACCAGGCCGAGCACGCCGCCCAGTCCACGGCCGGCGTCCCACGCCTCCAGCAACTCCTTGATGCTGGCCAGGGTGTAGCCACGGTCCAGGAGATCCGCGATCTGCCGCAACCGGGCCAGGTGCGTGTACCGGTAGACATTGGCCCGGCCGCGCCGCTCCGGCGTGGGAAGCAGCCCGCGGTCCTGATAGGCGCGGATGGTGCGGACCGTGGCGCCGCTGGCATGGGCCAGGTCCTCGATCCGGTACTCGGCGTCCGGCCGGACCTCCGCGGCCGACGGGCCGCTCCCGCCCCCGGTCACAGCGGCGGCTTCAGACGGGCGATGCCGCGCAGCACGCCGGGGCTCACCCGGGACAGCAGCCGGGCGCCCCGGGCCTCCGGGGTGACCGGCACGACGGCCTGGTTGCGCACCACGGCGTTGAGGATCGCGGCGGCGACCTTCTCCGGCGGGTAGTTCCGGAGCCCGTAGAGCCTGCTGGTCCGGTCCCGGAGGCGCTTCTCCTCCGCCGCGTCCGCGCCTGCGAACCGCGCGGTCGCCGTGATGTTGGTGTTGACGATGCCGGGGCAGATCGCGCTGACCCCGATGGACTTCTCCGCCAGCTCGGCCCGCAGGCACTCACTGAGCATCAGTACAGCCGCCTTCGACGTGCTGTACGCGGGCAGGGCCCGCGAGGGCTGATAGGCGGCCGCGGAAGCCGTGTTGACGATGTGGCCGCCCTGGCCGCGGTCGGCCATCTGCTTGCCGAAGATCCGGCAGCCGTGAATGACCCCCCACAGATTGACGTCGAGGACGTTCTTCCAGTCCTCGCTCGTCGTCTCCAGGAAGGAGCCGGACAGCCCGATCCCGGCGTTGTTGACCAGCACGTCGACGACGCCGTACTCCCGGGCGACCTTCTCGGCGAGCTTCTCCATCGCCTGCTCGTCGCTGACGTCGACCGTCTCGCCCCAGGCAGCCGGAGAGCCGATCAGGAGGGCCATCTCGGCCGTCCGGGCCGCTCCCTCCCCGTCACGGTCCACCGCCACCACCCGGGCGCCCGCCTCGGCGAACGCGAAGGCCGTCGCCCGGCCGATACCGGCGGCCGCCCCCGTCACCAGGACCAGCTGCCCGCCGAACCGGTCGGCGTGGGCCCCGGTCGCCACGGGACCCTGGACCGGCAGGCCGTCCCGCCGGGCCGCCTCGTTGGAGGCGACGAACTCGCTGATCCAGGAGGACAGCTGGTCCGGCCTGGTGCGGGGCACCCAGTGCTTGGCCGGCAACGACCGGCGTACCAACTGGGGAGCCCACAGCTCCAGTTGATCGTAGAGCGACTCGGAAAGAAAGAAGTCCTCGGTCGGAGTGATCAGTTGGACCGGAACATGCGCGTACGCGTCGGTCCGGGGCCTGCGCAGCCTTGGGCGGACGTTGTCACGGTAGAGCCAGGCCCCGTGCGCGGCGTCCTGGGGCAGCGACGGTGTCGGGTAGTCGCCCGCCGGCACCTTCTCCATCCGCTGGAGAATCCGCGGCCACTGCTTGCCGAGCGGCCCCCGCCAGGCGAGCTCCGGGAGTACCGGCGTATGCAGCAGGTACACGTACCAGGACTTGGCACCCTGCCCCATCAGCTGGCCCACCCTGCGCGGCGTGGGCCGGCTCATGCGCTGCTTGATCCAGTGGCCGAAGTGGTCGAGCGAAGGCCCGGACATGGAGGTGAAGGAGGCGATCCGCCCCTCGGTCCGCTTGACCGTGGCGAACTCCCACGCCTGCACCGAACCCCAGTCGTGCCCCACTACGTGCACCGGCCGGTCCGGGCTCACCGCGTCCGCGACGGCCAGGAAGTCGTCCGTGAGCTTCTCCAGCGTGAAACCGCCCCGCAGGGGGGAGGGCGCGGTCGACCTGCCGTGGCCGCGTACGTCGTACAGCACGACGTGCCACTCCTCGGCCAGCCGTGACGCCACCTCCGACCAGACCTCCTTGCTGTCCGGGTAGCCGTGCACCAGCACGACCGTCGGCCTGGAGGCGTCGCCCAACTCGGCGACACACAGCTCGATTCCGCCCGTGCGGACCCAGCGCTCGCGCGCTTCACGCAGCTTCACGCCGCCACCTTCTCCTCTGCCCAGCGCCGCACGTGCGGCAGGTCGTCGTCGAGCCAGAACGCACTTTGTCCGGGGTCCCTGGAGTCCGTGACGACCAGGATCTCCTCGAACTTCGCGCCCGTCCCCCGGAATCCGAGATGCGGTTCGACCGCCCACAGCCCCGGCTGCGGTGGGTGGTCGGAGAAGCGGTACGGGCTCCACAGGGGCGACCAGCCGTCCCGGTGGCCGTGCAGGGCATCGCTCGCCAGTCCCTTGAGCGCCTGGGTGCCGAATCCGAAGACATGGGGCGACCAGCGCCGTTCGCTCACGCGGTCGACCTTGTGGGCGATGACGCCGAAGGGGTACGCCCGGTGCCGGTTCGCGTATCCCTGTCTGATCATGAGGCGCTCCACGTCCTCGTAGATCTCGCGCAGGGAGCGCCGCTCACGGACCTCGCGCAGGATCAGCTCGCGGTGGACTTCCAGATCGGCCAGCAGCCTGTCGTGCAGCGGACTGAGTCCGAGACAGCCGGAGTAGCCGATGTCCGCGGTGAAACCCTTGTACACCGGGGCCATGTCGAGGATGAACGGCATCCCCGGCTCCAGCTTCCGGTTGGTCGGGAAGAACTGCAGCGGCACCTTGAAGCCCGCGAACGCCGTGCGGTCCCCGAACCAGGCGAACGGGAGGTGGAACCAGTCGCGCACACCGCGCTCGCGCAGCCAGTCGCGCTGCATCCGCGCCGCCTCGCGCTCCGTCACCCCCGGCCTGAGCTGAGCGGCGACCGCCTCCGCGCAGTCGTACGCGAGGCGCTGCACCTCTCTGAACCCCCGCAGTTCCGGGGCCTTTTCGTCCTTCGCTGCCGAGGTCATGCAACCGTCCGTTCCCTGACGTGCGCGGTACGTGCCCGTAACGTGACACTGATGAATGTGACAATGTCCGGCGGCTACGTCAAGGGGTGCGCGGAGACCTGTGGACAACTCCGGGAGCCGTCGGCCCGGACCCCCGGAGTCCTCCCTTGTGGGGTCCCCCTACGGGTCCGTACGCCTGGAGTCTTAGGCGGATACAGCCGCCAGGTCTGACGACCGCTGTGGTCCACGCCACTACCTTCGAAGACGTGACTGTGATCGTGACCGAAAGCCTGAGCAAGCGGTTCCCCCGGGTGACCGCACTTGACCGGCTCACCCTGGACATCGGACCCGGCGTAACCGGCCTGGTGGGTTCCAACGGGGCCGGCAAGTCCACACTGATCAAGATCCTGCTGGGTCTGTCCCCCGCCACCGAAGGCCGGGCCGCGGTGCTCGGGCTCGACGTCGCCACCAGTGGCGCCGCCATCCGGGAGCGCGTCGGATACATGCCCGAGCACGACTGCCTGCCACCCGACGTCTCGGCCACCGAGTTCGTCGTGCACATGGCCCGGATGTCCGGACTGCCTCCCACGGCGGCGCGCGAGCGCACCGCCGACACGCTGCGCCACGTCGGTCTGTACGAGGAGCGCTACCGGCCCATCGGCGGCTACTCGACCGGCATGAAGCAACGCGTGAAACTGGCCCAGGCACTCGTCCACGACCCGCAGCTGGTCCTGCTCGACGAGCCGACCAACGGCCTCGACCCGGTCGGGCGCGACGAAATGCTGGGCCTGATCCGCCGCATCCACACCGACTTCGGCATCTCCGTGCTCGTCACCTCCCACCTCCTGGGCGAACTCGAGCGCACCTGCGACCACGTGGTCGTCGTCGACGGCGGCGCCCTGCTGCGGTCGAGCTCAACCAGCGACTTCACGCAGACGACCACGACCCTCGCGGTCGAGGTCACCGACAGCGACACCCACCCCGACGGCACCGACGCGCTGCGCAAGGTCCTCACGGGAGCCGGCGTCAAGCTGGTCGGCCTCGACGGCCTCGACGCGGAGGGGCTGCCCGGAGCGGGCCACATCCTCCTGGTCGAAGCGACCGGCGAGGAGACGTACGACATCGTCCGCGACAGCGTCGCCGGGCTCGGACTCGGCCTCGTACGGATGGAACAGCGGCGCCACCACATCGCCGAGGTCTTCCGTACCGAGGAGGCGCCGGAAGCGGTCCGCGCGGCACACGCCGCGTCCGTCGGCGCCGCAACGCAGAAGGGGAGCGGTTCGTGATGAGCACCGAGACCGGGGTCATGGCCGGGGGCGACGGCTCCCGCATCCACAACATCGGATACCGCTCCTACGACGGTCCGCGCCTGGGCCGCGCCTATGCGCGCCGCTCGCTCTTCTCGCAGTCCCTGCGAGGCTCGTTCGGGCTCGGCCGTTCCGCCAAGTCCAAGGTGCTCCCGATGCTGCTGTGCGGGGTGATGTGCCTCGTCGCGCTGATCATCGTGGCGGTCGCCATCGCCACCCCGAACATGACGAAACTGCCCATCAAGTACACGGCGTTCGCCATCTACCTGCAGGCGGTGATCGGGCTGTTCATCGCCGCACAGGCACCGCAGTCCGTCTCCAGGGACCTGCGGTTCAAGAGCATCCCCCTCTACTTCTCCCGGCCGATCGAACGCGGCGACTACGTGGTCGCCAAGTACGCGGCCATGGCCTCCGCGCTCTTCATCCTCACCGCGGCTCCGCTCGTCATCCTGTACGCGGGCTCGCTCCTCGCGAAGTTCGACTTCGCCGCTCAGACCAAGGGATTCGGTCAGGGGCTGGTGTCGGTGGCGCTGCTGTCCGTCCTGTTCGCCGGTCTCGGTCTGGTGATGGCCGCCCTCACCCCGCGCCGCGGCTTCGGCGTCGCCGCGGTGATCGCCGTACTGACCATCACCTACGGGGCGGTCTCCACGGTCCAGGCCATCGCCTGGGAGACGGGGTCCAGCGGCGCGGTGCCGTGGCTGGGGCTCTTCTCCCCGATCACGCTGATCGACGGTGTCCAGACCGCGTTCCTCGGCGCCACCTCCGCCTTCCCCGGAGGGGAAGGCCCGGGAGCCGGTGCCGGAGTGGCGTACCTGATCGTTGTTCTCGCGCTCGTCGCCGGCTCGTACGCCGTGCTGATGCGCCGCTACCGGAAGGTCGGGCTGTGACCACCATCGAGATCGACCACACCTCGCGCTGGTTCGGCAATGTGGTCGCCGTCAACGACGTCAGCATGACGGTGGGCCCGGGTGTCACGGGGCTGCTCGGCCCCAACGGCGCCGGGAAGTCCACGCTGATCAACATGATGGCCGGGTTCCTCGCCCCGTCGACGGGCAAGGTCACGCTCGACGGCAGGACGATCTGGCGCAACGAGGCGGTCTACAAGGAGATCGGCATCGTGCCCGAGCGGGAAGGGATGTACGACTTCCTGACCGGCCGCGAGTTCGTCGTCGCCAACGCCGAACTGCATGGGCTCGGCGACGAGGCCGCGCGCAAGGCCCTGGCCACCGTCGAGATGGAGCACGCGCAGGACCGCAAGATCTCGACGTACAGCAAGGGCATGCGCCAGCGCGTGAAGATGGCGTCCGCGCTGGTGCACGCGCCGTCCGTGCTCCTGCTCGACGAGCCGTTCAACGGGATGGACCCGCGGCAGCGCATGCAGCTGATGGAACTGCTGCGGCGGATGGGGGCGGAGGGCCGTACGGTCCTGTTCTCGTCGCACATCCTCGAGGAGGTCGAGCAACTGGCCTCGCACATCGAGGTGATCGTGGCCGGCCGGCACGCCGCGTCCGGTGACTTCCGCCGCATCCGCCGGCTGATGACGGACCGGCCGCACCGCTATCTCGTACGGTCCAGCGACGACCGCGCACTCGCTGCCGCGCTCATCGCCGACCCGTCCACCGCGGGCATCGAGGTCGACCTGAGCGAACGTGCCCTGCGCATCCAGGCCGTCGACTTCGGGCGCTTCACCGCGCTGCTGCCCAGGGTGGCACGCGAACACGGCATCCGGCTGCTGACCGTTTCGCCGTCCGACGAGTCCCTCGAATCGGTCTTTTCCTATCTCGTAGCGGCCTGAGTAGTGGCCTGAAAGGAGCTGTGAAGCGTCATGTACGACCCCACAGTCGCTCGGCTCACCTACCGGGCCCTGCTCGGCCGGCGCCGGGCTGCCATCCTGTTCATCCTGCCCGTGCTCCTGGTCGTCATCGCCGTGGCGGTACGGGCGTTCGCCGGGGCCGATGACCAGGTCGCCGCCAACGTGCTGGGCGGTTTCGCCATCGCCACGATGGTCCCGCTGATCGGTGTCATCGCGGGGACCGGGGCGATCGGTCCCGAGATCGACGACGGCTCGATCGTCTACCTCCTGGCCAAGCCGGTGAAGCGTCCGACGATCATCGTCACGAAGCTGATCGTGGCCATCGCAGTGACGATGGTGTTCTCGGCCCTGCCGACCCTGATCGCGGGCCTGATCCTCAACGGCAACGGACAGCAGATCGCCGTGGCCTACACGATCGCGGCGCTGGTCGCCTCGATCGCGTACAGCGCGCTGTTCCTGCTGCTCGGTACGGTCAGCCGCCACGCCGTCGTCTTCGGCCTGGTGTACGCGCTCGTGTGGGAGGCGCTCTTCGGCAGCCTGGTGCCGGGCGCACGGACGCTCAGTGTGCAGCAGTGGTCCCTCGCGGTCGCCGAGAAGGTCGGTGCGGAGGGCGCGATCACCTCGGACGTCGGACTGCCGCTGGCGACGGTGCTGCTGGCGGGCATCACGGTGGCCGCCACCTGGTACGCGGGCCAGAAGCTGCGGGCGCTGAAGCTCGCCGGCGAGGAGTGAGCAGGCACTCCCCGCACCGTGCAACCCCCGGCCGATGGGCGGGGGTTGTTCTGTGTCCTATGAACGGACAGTGGTACGCGTAACTATCGCGCGCGCTGCGCGTCGAGCGGATGGGGCGCGTCGACGTCCTCGACAAGGTGAATTGACATGTAGTCCCTATGGAAGGGTGAAGACAGCGAAGGTTATCCACAGGCGGCCACTCGGCTCGCGCTCTACACCCGCAGGACCGTGCTCAACGTCGCCATGCTTCTTCGCGACAGCGACAGCGACAGCGCACGGTGCGTACGGCGGCGCGATATTCGGTGGCCCGGAACAAGGGCGGCGGGGCACAGTAGAGGGACAGCGCGCACGGATACGTACGCCACCGGAACCGGGAGAGGAGCGCGGCGATGACCGAGAGTCCGAGTCCGTCGAGTTCCCCGCAGGGTGGTCGGCCGCCGGTCCGGGAGTAAGCCACATCGGCTACTCCGCCGAACCGCTCGCCGCAGGACCCCCGGGTGGCCCCTCACGCGCATCGCGCGGCCACCCGCCCGGAGGATTGGCCGAGTGGTAAGGCAGCGGCTTGCTAAGCCGTCGTCGGGGTCGTGAAACCCCGCGCGCGTTCGATCCGCGCATCCTCCGCAACAGCGACACCGGCGCCAGGATACGGGCGCGGCGATTCCGCCCCACCAATGCGCCGCGGTGATTCCGTGGGACGCCGCCGGCCGCCCGGGCCGGCCGGCTCTCCCCCGAGCGTCAGGAGTTCGCTGTCCTGAGAAGCTCCTCCAGCACCACGGCGATGCCGTCGTGCTCGTTCGACGCGGTGATCTGGTGGGCCACGGCCTTCAGATCGTCGTGCGCGTTCGCCATCGCCACACCATGCTGCGCCCAGCCGAACATCGGGATGTCGTTCGGCATGTCGCCGAAGGCCAGCGTGTCCGCCGCCCTAAGGCCCAGTCGGCGGGCGGCCAGGGACAGCCCGGTCGCCTTGCTCAACCCCAGCGGCAGGATCTCCACCACTCCCGGGCCCGCCATGACCACGTCCACCAGACTGCCGACCGCCTCGCGGGCGGCCTTCGTCAGTGCGTCGTCGCCGAGCTCCGGGTGCTGGATGTAGACCTTGTTCAGCGGGGCGGTCCACATCTCGGCGGCGTCGTTCACGAAGACGGCGGGCAGCGGCCCGTCCTGCACCCGGTAACCGGGCCCGACCAGCACCTCGCCCTCGAGGCCGTCACGGCTGGCGGCCAGCGCCAGCGGTCCGATCTCCGCCTCGATCTTGGACAGCGCCAGACCGGCGAGCTGACGGTCCAGGGTGAGCGACGTCAGCAGCTTGTGCTCGCCCGCGTGGTAGACCTGCGCGCCCTGACCGCAGACCGCGAGGCCCTCGTAACCCAGGTCGTCCAGGATGTGCCGGGTCCACGGGACCGCGCGTCCGGTGACGATGATGTGCGCCGCGCCGGCCGCGGTGGCCGCGGCCAGCGCCTGGCGCGTGCGCTCGGAGACCGTGTCGTCGTCACGCAGCAGGGTGCCGTCGAGATCGGTCGCGATGAGCTTGTACGGGAAGGTCGTCACTTGGAGACCGGCTCCAGGACTTCACGCCCGCCGAGGTAGGGGCGCAGCACCTCGGGCACCCGCACCGAACCGTCGGCCAGCTGGTGGTTCTCCAGGATCGCCACGATGGTGCGCGGTACGGCGCAGAGCGTGCCGTTCAGCGTGGCCAGCGGCTGGACCTTCTTGCCGTCGCGCATCCGGACGGAGAGGCGGCGCGCCTGGAAACCGTCGCAGTTCGAGGCGGAGGTCAGCTCGCGGTACTTGCCCTGCGTCGGAATCCACGCCTCGCAGTCGAACTTGCGGGAAGCCGAGGCCCCCAGGTCGCCCGAGGCGACGTCGATCACCTGGAAGGGCAGCTCCAGCGCGGTGAGCCACTGCTTCTCCCAGTCGAGGAGCCGCCGGTGCTCGGCCTCGGCGTCCGCCGGATCGACGTACGAGAACATCTCGACCTTGTCGAACTGGTGGACGCGGAAGATGCCGCGGGTGTCCTTGCCGTACGTGCCGGCCTCGCGGCGGAAGCAGGGCGAGAAGCCCGCGTACCGCAGCGGCAGCTTGTCGGCCTCGACGATCTCGTCCATGTGGTACGCGGCGAGGGGGACCTCGGAGGTGCCGACCAGGTAGAAGTCGTCCTTCTCCAGGTGGTAGACGTCCGCGGACGCCTGGCCGAGGAAGCCGGTGCCCTCCATGGCGCGCGGGCGGACCAGGGCGGGCGTCAGCATCGGGATGAAGCCGGCCTCGGTGGCCTGCGCGATCGCGGCGTTGACCAGCGCGAGTTCCAGCAGCGCGCCGATACCCGTCAGGTAGTAGAAGCGCGAGCCGGACACCTTGGCGCCGCGCTCCATGTCGATGGCGCCCAGCGCCTCGCCGAGTTCCAGGTGGTCCTTCGGGGCGAAGCCCTCGGCCCCGAAGTCACGGATGGTGCCGTGCGTCTCGAGGACGACGAAGTCCTCCTCGCCGCCCACGGGCACGTCCTCGTGGACGATGTTGCCGAGCTGGAGGAGCAGCCGCTTGGCCTCGGCGTCGGCCTCGTCCTGAGCGGCGTCGGCCGCCTTGACCTCGGCCTTCAGCTGATCGGCCTTCTTGAGCAGCTCGGCGCGCTCGTCCGGGGTTGCCTTGGGGATCAGCTTGCCGAGCGACTTCTGCTCGGAGCGGAGTTCGTCGAAGCGGACGCCGGACGACCTGCGCAGCTCGTCGGCGGAGAGAAGGGCGTCGACGAGCGCGACGTCCTCTCCACGGGCGCGCTGGGAGGCGCGAACACGGTCGGGGTCCTCACGGAGCAGGCGAAGGTCAATCACCCCTCAAGGCTACCGGTGCGGGGTTCCCCCGCTCGAACCGATATCGGCGAGCGTGTCACTTTGCCCGAATTGCCGGAATTGATAATCCTGGAGGAGAAACGCCGGGTCGAGTGCGGCAGGCGTGGTCAATAGGCGAGCCCATTCCCCCGAAAAGGGTCCAACCCGTTCGTTTTCCTTGACGCACCGAGCTTGCGCGGTGCGGGAGTTGAGGGCGGAGCCCCCGTGTTGTCCACAGGTGGGTGCGGTTCGATTTAGTTATCCACAGGCTGTGAAGAAGTTCTGTGGACACCGGAAGAGATCGTTCCGAAAGCCACATGAAGGCTCATGGATTCCCCGTTCAAACGAGGTTCACACACTCATTCGGGTGGGAATTCGGTGCTCTAAAGAGTTGATCAATGCAATTGGGGTAACACACGACGAACTGTGGCTCTGTGGACGGGTCTGATGCCCCTGAGCCGATTTGTCGACCATGTCGCATTACGGTGTCGACTTGTCCCCAGGTCGAGACGTAGGCCTGTGGATAACTCTGTGGGTACATGAAAATCTGCAGGTAGGACCGGTGGGTCGTGCACAGGACGCTCCTGATCGGAGCACCGGCAGGGCAGGGTTCACCCCCGGGTCGTGTGTCTCCGACCCGGCCGTCCCGGCTGATTTCAGGCCCGGCCGTCCTGGCTGCGGGCCAGCCAGTCGGACGCCTCGGTGAAGTCCGTGTCCGAGGTCCCCGCACGCAGCGCGCGCACGTCCTCGGCCGTCACTCCGGCCCGGGGATACGACCCCAGGAACCGTACGTTCGGGCAGACGCGCTTCAGTCCCATGAGCGCCTCACCGACCCGCCGGTCCGCGATGTGTCCCTCCGCGTCCACGGCGAAGCAGTAGTTGCCGATGCCCTCGCCGGTCGGCCGGGACTGGATCAACATCAGGTTGACCCCGCGGACCGCGAACTCCTGGAGGAGTTCGAGCAGCGCACCCGGGTGGTCGTCGCCGAGCCAGATGACCACCGAGGTCTTGTCCGCACCGGTCGGCGCGGACGGCCGTGCCGGGCGGCCCACCAGAACGAAGCGCGTCTGGGCGTTCTCGGCGTCGTGGATCTCCGTCACCAGCGGTTCCAGGCCGTAGGTCGCCGCGGCGAACTCTCCGGCGAAGGCGGCGTCGTAACGCCCCTCCTGGACCAGCCGCGCGCCGTCCGCGTTGGACGCGGCCGACTCCCACACGGCCTTCGGGAGATGGTTCGCCATCCAGTTGCGTACCTGCGGCTGCGCGGCCGGATGCGCGGTGACCGTCTTGATGTCGGTCAGCTTGGTCCCGGGGCGCACCAGCAGCGCGAAGGTGATGGAGAGCAGCACCTCGCGGTAGATCATGAGCGGTTCGCCGGTGGTCAGCTCGTCGAGCGTCGCCGTGATCCCGCCCTCGACCGAGTTCTCGATCGGTACGAGCGCTGCCGCCGCCTCGCCGCTGCGCACCGCGTCCAGGGCCGCCGGAACGGAGACCATCGGGACGAGCTCGCGGGTGGCGGACTCCGGGAGCGTACGGAGGGCGACCTCGGTGAAGGTGCCTTCGGGGCCGAGATAGGCGTAGCGCGTGGCTGACATACGGTCACCCTAATGCGCCGTGCGCAAGGGGCCGCTCCGTCTCAGGATGCGGCCGGGCGGCCGTCAGGACTCCAGCAGCCGCTGCCCCACGTATTCGCCCTTCGCTGCGCCGCCCGGCACCGCGAAGAGGCCGCTCGCCTCGTGCCGGATGAACGGGGAGAGCGCGTCGCCCCTGTCGAGCTTGCGCTGCACCGGGACGAAGCCCCGGAAGGGGTCCGCCTGCCAGCAGACGAAGAGGAGCCCGGCGTCCGGGGTGCCGTCCGCCGCGATGCCGTCGTGGTACGAGAAGGGGCGCCGCAGCATGGCCGCGCCGCCGTTCTTCTCGGGGGAGGAGATCCGGGCGTGCGCGTTGTCGGGGATCAGGAGGCGGCCGTCGGGTCCGGCCTTGTCGAGATCCATCTCGGTCGTCTCGGTGCCGCCGCTGAGCGGGGCGCCGTCCGCCTTGCGGCGCCCGATGACCCGCTCCTGCCGGTCCACCGGGAGCTTCTCCCAGTCGTCGAGGAGCATCCTGATGCGCCGGACGACGGCGTACGAGCCGCCCGCGAGCCAGTCGAACGCGGGACCGGAGTCGGGCGAGGTGCTGTCGGTCCCGGTGCTCGACGGTACGAAGATCCGCTGGTCGAAATCGCTGTCGGCCGGCTTCGGGTTGCCGGTGCCGTCGATCTGTCCCATCAGATTGCGGGCGGTCCTCGGCCGGTCGGTGGCGCCCGGGGTGCGGTTGAAGCCGTTCATCTGCCAGCGCACCCGGGCCGTCGTGCCGGCCTCCTTCTGGATGGCGCGCAGCGCGTGAAAGGCGACGAGCGCGTCGTCGGCACCGATCTGCACCCAGAGGTCGCCGTTGGAGCGCTTGGCGTCGAGGTGGTCGGAGGAGAACGGCGGCAGCGGGTCGAGGCCGGCGGGCCGACGGGCGGTCAGGCCCGTACGTTCGAAGAAGGTGCGGCCGAAGCCGAAGGTGACCGTCAGCGAGGACGGCCCGGCATCCAGCGCGATCCCGGTGTCGTGACCGTCCCCGTCCTCCGTCGGCCGGCCCGCCATCAGCCGCTCGGCCGTGGCCGACCAGCGGCGCATCAGCGCGGCGGCCTCCTTGCGTCCAGCGCCCGGCGCCAGGTCGAACGCGATCAGATGGCCGCGGGCCTGAAGCGGAGTGGTGATCCCCGGTTGATGTTTCCCGTGAAACATTGCCCGGGTCGACCCGACGGAGGTCAGGGCCGCCGGGTCGTCGGGGCGGGTGGCGGCGTATCCCGCTGCACCGCCCGCCGCGCCCAGAACGAGGCCGGTCGCTCCGGCGACTCCGGCGCTGCCGAGCAGCCGCCGCCGGGAGACGGCGCCGGCCGCACCGGCCGCACCGGTCGCGACCGTCCCGGAGATACTTCTCGCGGCCTTCGGGGCCTCGTCCTTCATGTTCTTGCTCAACCTGCTCAGCCGATCTTGGCGTTCTTGTCGATGGTCGTCTGGTCGATGTCCGAGGTCCGTACCGTCACGGAGATCGTCCACTCGCCGCCCATCGGGATCTGGATGCCGTCGGCCGTCCAGTGGCCGTCGGCGAGGTGGTCGGGGACGACCGGCAGCGGGCCGATGTCCTTGGACTTGAGCGTGAGGGCCACCTTCACCTCGGGGACGTCCAGCGGCCGGCCGTTCTCGCCGTCGACCCAGATGTGCAGCTCGTTGGCGCCGATGCGACCGGGTTCGATGTCCAGCCGCACCGTCCCCTTGCCGTCCTGGCCGCCGGTGTCGAACGGCATGCTGAGATTGACCGGGGTGCCTGCCGCCGGAACGGTCGCGGCGGCCGAGGTACGGGAGGCTTCCTCCTCCGTACGTCCCGGTTCGGTGGAGGTCAGTACGGTCGTGACCGCGAGGAGGACGACGGCGATGCCGGCCTCCGTGAGCACCGAACGGCGCAGACCCGAGCGGTCCGGGTCGGCATCACGGACGCGCTTCTTCTTGGTGGCCGTCAGTGCGGCGCGCTGCCGGGCGAGTTGGGCGGCGCGATCGGGCGCGATGTCCTCGTCGCCCGTCCCCGCCGTCACCACGACCGGCTCAGCGCCCTCGATCCGGTCCTCGCTCTCCTCCTCGGCATCCCGCGCCTCCTCGTCCACGGCCGGTTCCACGCTCTCCGTCAGCCGGGAGGTCCAGCGACGGGAGATCCAGGCGACGCCGACGAGGACGGCCACCAGGGCGACCTTGACGAGCAGGAGCTGCCCGTACCGGGTGCCGGTCAGCGCGGACCAGGAGCCGACCTGGCGCCAGGACTGGTAGATCCCGGTCGCGGCGAGGACGACCACGCTCGCGAACGCCATGCGGGAGAAGCGCCGTACGGCGGAACTCTCGACCGACGGCGTCCGGTACAGAGCGACCAGCAGCGCGGCGAGGCCGCCCAGCCAGGCGGCGACGGCCAGCAGGTGCAGGACGTCGACCGGCATGGCGATGCCCGGCTGGATCCCCGTCGACGCGTGCTCCGCGAGGGCCCAGGTACCGGCGATACCGGCGGCGACGACCGTGCCGCCGATGGCGAGACCGAAGGTCAGGTCCTTCTGCTCCGTCTCGTCGTCGCGCCTGGCGTACCCGCCGAACAGGACGGCGACGAAGAGCGCGGCCGCGCCGAGCAGGAGCAGCCGGGAGACCAGTGCGGCCCCCGGTTTGGTGTCGAGCACGGCCTGCAGACCGTTGAGGTCGAAGGCGTCCGAGAGCTTCCCGGAACCGGTGTACGGGCTGCGCAGCACCAGCATGACCAGAGTGGCGGCCGTCAGCGTGATCCAGCCGCGCACGACGAGGCGTTGCAGCGGGCGCTCGCCCGCACCGCGCCGCCAGCAGGCGAGCACGAAGGCCGCACCGCCCGCCAGCAGGATGAATCCGGCGTACGCGGCGTAGCGCGCGATGCCGTAGAGCGTGCCGACCAGACCACCGCCGGCCCCGCCCGAGGGCAGTGCCACGGTGGTTTCCGAGGGGGCGCCGACAGAGAACGTGAAGGCGCCGGAGACCGGATGGCTGTCCACGGACACGGCCTGCCAGGCCACGGTGTAGGTGCCGTCGGGCAGTCCTGAGAGGAGCCGGACGCCGTACTGGACGGTGCCGCCGCTTCCCACCTCACGGGGCGCGCCGTCGTCCGCCCGCCGTCCGTCGGGGTCGAGGACGCGGATCGAGTCGTCACCGATGGCGATCTGCTCGGAGAAGGTGAGGGTGACGTCCTTGGGCGCGGTGTCGACCACCGCCCCGTCCTGCGGGTCGCTCCCGGTGAGGGCGGCGTGCGCGGACGCGGGGCTCGCGCCGGCCAGCACCAGGCCGAACAGCAGGCTGGTCAGTGCGGCGATGAGCGCGAGGGCGGCGAGCGGCCGGCGTATCGGATGCGGCCCGAAGCGCGGGGCGGTGGCTGTCATGGTGTGTCAGTCCCTCACTGCTTCTTCGGGTTGTGGGTGGTCTCCTTCACGGGAACGTCGACCTTGATGGGGCCGGCCTTCTCGAAGTGCAGCTCCAGTGAGACCTTCTCGCCCTGCTTGGGCCGCTGCTTGAGCTTCATGAACATGATGTGGCTGCCACCACGTTCAAGATCCAGTTCGCCGCCGGCGGGCACCTCGAAGGAACTGACCATGTGCATGGTCTGGTTCTTCGTCTCGTGGATCGTGACGTTGTCCGAGAGCGGACTGGTCACGGAGGTGAGCCGGTCGGCGGCGTCCCCGCTGTTCTGTACGACGAGGAATCCGGCCGCCATGTCGCTGATGGGCTGCGGCATGAAGGCGCCGACCACCTTCAGCTCCGGCTTGCTGTCGGAGGAACACCCCGCCAGCGTCAGCCCCGTGGTGAGGGCCAGGACGCCGGCGAGGACGGTGCGGCGGTTCACGGGGTCGCCCCCGTGATCAGCTTCGGGAGGTCCTTCGTGTAGTCGTCGGCCGTGGTGTCCTCGCCGTAGAGCACGTACCCCTTGTCGGTCCTGGGGGAGAACGCGACCACCTGGGCGCCGTGCATCGAGACGACCGTGCCGTCCTTCTCCACCTTCGGCGGGTCGATGCCGATGCCGATCTGCCGGGCGCCCGCCTGGATGGTCGGGAAGTCACCGGTGAGTCCGATGAAGGCGGGGTCCTGGGCCTTGAGCCAGCTGCCCAGGGACGAAGGGGTGTCGCGCTCGGGGTCGGTGGTGACGAAGACGACCTGGAGCTTGTCCTGGTCGGCCTTGGGCAGGGCGCGCTTGGCGAGCGCGATGTTGCTCATGGTCAGCGGGCAGACGTCGGGGCACTTGGTGTAGCCGAAGTAGATGAGCGTCGGCTTGCCCTTGGTCGCCTCGCGGAGGCCGAACTTCTTGCCGTGGGTGTCGGTGAGGACGAGGTCGGGCTTGGTGAAGGGCTGGTCGAGTACGGTCGCGGCCTTGGTGCTGGTGTCCATGGAGACATCGGCGACGGGCTGCTTGGCCGGGTCGGCGTCGCTGCCGCATGCCGACAGTGTGAGTGCGGCCGCGGCGGCGAGCGCCGCGGCCAGCATCGTCTTCTTGGTGCGCATGGAGAATTGTTTCCTGGTCTGTGGTGCGGGTGCTGCTGTGGACGTCAGGCGTTGCGGCGGCGTCCCGCGAGTACCCCGAACGCGACACCGGCGATGCCGATGACGATGCCGACGACGCCCAGGACCCGGGCGGTGCTGTCGCTGCTGTCGGCCGACGCGGAGGCCGAGGACGCCTTCGTCTCCCCGGCTGCCTTGTCGTCCGTGGTGTGGGCGCTCTTGTCGTGGTCGGCGGCGGTGGCGCCGTGCGCGTCGGCCGAAGCGGCGGTCAGCTTGAGGACGGGGGCAGGGCTCTCGGGCTCTTCGCCGTCCGCCGCGGGCTCCTCGATCCAGCGGACGACTTCCTTGTTGTCGTACGTCTGGAGGGCCTTGAAGACGAGCTGGTCGGCGTCCTCGGGGAGCTGGCCGACCGAGAGCGGGAACTGCTGGAAGTAGCCGGGGTCGATCTGGCTGCCGTCCGAGGTCCAGGTGACCTTCGATACGGCCTCGGTGATCTTCTTGCCGTGCACGTCGAGGGGCTTGTCCAGCTTGGTCTTGTCGACCTTGATCTTCCAGCCCGGTACCGCCTGCGGGCTGACCGAGGACAGCGGGTGCTCGGTCGGGAAGTTCACTTCGAGCTTGACCGTCGAGGCGTTGTCGCGCTCGTTGGGAACCTTGAAGTTGATGGTGGCGTAGCCGCCCTTGGCGGCCTCGCCCTGCGGCTGGACGCTGACGTGCGCGGCGGCGGGGCCGACGAACAGCAGGACGGTGGAAGCGGCGACGCCGCCCGCGATGGCGATGCGTGAAACGTTCATGGCAGGGATCTCCACAGGCAGGAGGGAAGGTGGTCCGTCACACCGGTGCGTGACGGCATCGCGACACCTTTTCCCCGGGTGATCCGGGCCCGGCGGAGTGATCCGCGCGAAGGGTGTCGCGTCAGGCTGCTCGTACGTATACGGCGGGAGGCCCGCGCCTGATCACCATGTGCTGCAAGGGGTCCCCGGTCGCGGGCGCAGGTGCGTCGGCAGCGGTACGGGGAAGGAGCGGCCCGGTCGTGCGCCGCCCCGGAAGGCCGGCGAGCAGCGCGCGTACGAGCGAGAGAGCGGCGCGCAGTGCACGCAGCCGGGCGCCGGACGCGAGCTCCTGGGCGCCGTGCACCGAGAGCCGGGTGAGGCCGAACAGCGCGACCTCGCCTCGCCGCAGCAGCCAGCCCGTGGCGAGTGCCGCCAGGAGGTGTCCGAGGAACATGGGCAGACTCGGCAGCACCCCGGACGATTCCGCGAGTCCGGCGAGGCCGGTCAGCGCGGTCGGATCGGTCGCTGCGGGGTGTGCGTGGCCCTGCGCCAGCGTCGCCGGATCGATGCCCGCGGTGGTGACGATGCGGTGGGCCTCGCCGGCGCTCAGCCGGGCGGGTCCCTCGCCGCAGAGCAGTCCGGCCGCGAAGCGGATGAGCGCGTCGCTGTCCGTCCCGGCCGCGGAGGCCGTCGAGGTGCTCGCGCCGTGGGTGCCGAGTCCGAAGAGGACGTGCAGAGCGAGCTGTCCGCCGGTGAGTGCGGCGGCGATCGACGGGAGTGACCGTTCGCGCCCCGCGAGCGGAACCACGATCGCGAAGAGCCCGAGGAATCCCGCGAGCAGGGTCCACCACGGGACGGCCGCGCACGAGGCGAGCGTGTGCCCTGCCGCGGACAGCACGACGCAGACCGCGGTGAACACCGCGGCCCTCATGAGCCGCAGACCGGCTCCGGCGCGTGCGACGGGCATAGACATGGCCGGGTCATCATCGCACTGCGGCCAGGGCTCGCGTCAGGCAGGTCCGGAAGGTCGGGTTCCTCTGCCATAGGTGGCTGTTGTGCCTGTTCGGGTGGGCCGGAGCCACCGGACATAGCCGGTATGCGGAACTTTCGCATCCGCCGAAAGAGTGCCGTCACGGCCGATCCGTGCTTACGAAGGCCACTGCGCGGCAATACGTATCAGTATGTCGAGCCGCAGCCAGGAGGCTGAAGCATGAGCATGTGGTGGTCACTCCATTTGCGGCGCGAAGCTGCGAGCGTTCCGCTCGCCCGTCGTTTTCTACTCGGCACCATGGAAACCGCAGGCGTCGATCCGGACATCTCCTACGACCTGTCGGTCGCGCTCAGCGAAGCCTGTGCGAATGCCGTGGAGCACGGCGGGGAACGCCGGGACGCCGAGGGTGCTGGTGACATGCCGGGGCCATGTCCTCCGGGAAGCGGGCCCTCCGTCACGGCCCCCGGGCAGTACCGGGTCACCGCCTATCTGGACGGCGAGAAATGCCGTATCGAGGTCGCCGACTCGGGACCCGGATTCCCCACCTGGCGCGCGCTTCGCACCGCCGTACACCCGTCCGCGGACCGTCTGTCCGGCCGGACGCCCGCTGCCGTGCAGCGGCCACCGGCCCACGGGGAAGCGGCCTGCCCGGCCGCGGACCAGCCGGCCGCCGTGCAGCCGCCCGACATGGCGGAGAGCGGGCGGGGGCTCGGTCTGATCGAGCAGCTCGCCGACCACGTCCACTTCGGCAACCGGCCGGGCCGGGGCGCCGTCGTGAGCTTCGACAAGGTCCTGAAATGGCGGGAGGGCGCGCTGCTCATGGTGTCCTGAGCGGCGCGCCCTCCGCGCGGTGCGACAGTACGTCGCCCTGCGGGGTCAGCTCTTGAGCTGAGCCATCCACGCCTCGACCTCGTCGGCCCGGCGCGGCAGCTGGTCGGACAGGTTCCGGTTGCCGTCCTCGGTGACGAGGATGTCGTCCTCGATCCGGACGCCGATGCCGCGGTACTCCTCGGGCACGGTCAGGTCGTCGGCCTGGAAGTACAGACCGGGCTCGACCGTGAGGCACACACCGGGCTCCAGGACGCCGTTGACGTACGCCTCGGTACGCGCGGCCGCGCAGTCGTGGACGTCCATGCCGAGCATGTGACCGGTGCCGTGCAGGGTCCAGCGGCGCTGGAGGCCGAGCTCCAGGACCTTGTCCACCGACAGGTCGCCGAGCAGGCCCCACTCGACCAGCTTCTCGGTGAGCACGCGCTGCGCGGCGTCGTGGAAGTCGCGGTAGTCGGCGCCGGGCCTGACGGCCGCGATGCCCGCCTCCTGGGCCTCGTACACCGCGTCGTAGATCTTCCGCTGCAGCGGCGTGAACGTGCCGCTGATGGGAAGGGTGCGCGTCACATCGGCGGTGTAGAGGTCATTGGTCTCCACACCGGCATCGAGCAGCAGCAGTTCGCCGGAGCGGACGGCGCCGTCGTTGCGCACCCAGTGCAGGGTGGTGGCGTGCGGGCCCGCGGCGCAGATCGAGCCGTAACCGATGTCGTTGCCCTCGATGCGGGCGCGCAGGAAGAAAGTGCCCTCGATGTAGCGCTCGCTCGTCGCCTCGGCCTTGTCGAGGACCTTCACGACGTCCTCGAAGCCGCGGGCGGTGATCTCGCACGCCTTCCGCAGCTCCGCGATCTCGAAGGCGTCCTTCACCAGACGGGCCTCGGAGAGGTAGACGCGCAGTTCCTCGTCGCGCTCCGCGGTGACCTTGTCGGTCAGGGCGGCCTCGATGCCGGCGTCGTGTCCGCGGACGTTGCGCACCGGTCCGGTGGCCCCGGTCAGCGCGGCGGGGAGCTCACGGACATCCTTCGCCGGTATGCCCAGCACCTGCTCGGCCTCGGCGAGCGAGTGGCGGCGGCCGACCCACAGTTCGCCCTGGCCGTCGAGCCAGAACTCGCCGTTCTCACGGTCGGAGCGGGGCAGGAGGTAGACCGTCGCCTCGTGCCCGGCCTCGTCCCCGGCGCCCTTCGGCTCCAGGACCAGGACGCTGTCGTGGGTCTGGTCGCCGGTGAGGTACGCGTATTCGGTGGAGGCGCGGAACGCGTACTCGGTGTCGTTCGAACGGGTCTTGAGGTTGCCCGAGGGAATGACCAGGCGCTCGCCGGGGAAGCGCGCGGACAGGGCGGCGCGGCGGGCAGCGGTGTACTCGGCCTGGGCGATCGGCTCCAGGCCGTGCAGCTCGGTGTCGGCCCAGCCGGACTTCATGTTCTCGGCGAGCTCATCGGAAATGCCCGGGTACAGGCCGTTCTTCCGCTGCTTGATCGGCTCTGCTTCTTCGGTCTCCGGCTCCGGGTTCTCCGGGATGAGCTCCTCAGACACGATTTGTCTCTCCTTGATACGACACTGGACCACTCCCCATCGTACGGGCGTACGGAAGGGGGTCCAGGGCCGGAAGACCTGTTACATCTACCGCGCGGTACCTCCGGGCCGCCATCCGTCCCGGTGCCCGGTCGCCGCAGCGGTCAGTCGAAGTGGGCGGCCAGGATCACGACGTCCTCGGTGTCGTCGCCCTGGTCCAGGCCCTCCGGCAGCATCGCCCGCAGCACGTGGTCGGCGATCGCTCCCGGGTCGTGGCGCGCGGCCTTCGGCACGCAGGCCGCCGCCGAGTGCAGCCGGGCGAACGCCCGGTCCATCGTGTCGCCGGTGCGTCGCAGCAGCCCGTCGGTGTAGAGGAGCAGGGTCTCGCCGGGGCCGGGGGTGAACTCCACGCTCGGCGCCTCCCAGCAGGCGAGCATCCCCAGGGGCGCGGACAGGGAGGTCTCCACGAACTCGGTGCGGCGCTCGCCGATCACCAGGGGCGGGCTGTGCCCGGCGCCGGCCAGCACGATCTTGCGGTGGGCGGGCTCGCAGTAGGCGAAGAGCGCGGTCGCGGCCCTGGCGGGCTCGGTCAGCCGCAGCAGCAGTTCCAGATCGGAGAGCACGGCGACGGGGTCCTCGCCCTCCATCACGGCGTACGCCCGCAGACTCGCCCGCAGCCGTCCCATGGCGGCGAGTGCGCCGGGGCCCGAGCCGCCGGCCGACCCGACGGCGAGGCCGAGCGCGCTGTCCGGCAGCGCCAGCGCGTCGTACCAGTCCCCGCCGCCCTGGGGCGCGGGCCTGTGGCGGGCGGCCAGTTGGACGCCGGGGATCCGGGGGAGTCCGCTGGGCAGCAGTTCCTCGGCGAGGGTCGCCACATCGGCGCGGGCCCGTTCGAGCTCCAGCAGCCTGGCCAGGTGCTCCGTGGCGTACCGGACGTAGAGGCCGATGAGATGCCGCTGGCGCTCCAGCGGTTCGGCGGGCTCGTCGTAGAGCCAGACGGCCGCCCCGAGCCGGCCCGCGGCCTCGGTGGCGAGCGGCAGGGCGTAGCTCGCGGCGTAGCCGAGCCGGGCGGCGACCTCGCGGTGACGCGGGTCGAGATTCTCGTCGCCGAGCAGGTCGGGGCTGGTCAGTGGTCCTTGCGCGTCCGGCAGTCCGTCGAGGATGCGGCCGTACGAGGTGGCGCTGCGCGGCACGGTCTCGATGTGTCCGAGCTCCGCGTGGGCGAGACCCAGGCCGATCGTCGTGGACGGACCGCCCGCGGCCGGTTCGAGGACGAGGAGTCCCCTGCGGGCGCCGACGAGGGCGGCTCCGGCGTCCAGCAGCTCGCGGAGGGCGTGGTCGAGCGTCTGCGTTCTGGCCAGGCGCTCGGTGAGCTCGTGCAGGGTCGTGAGGTCGGACACCCAGGACGCCAGACGGTCCTGGAGGAAGGCTCCCGGGGCCGCCGGGACGCCCGTCAGAGGCGCGGAAGTGTGCGTTGAAACAGGAACCGTAGGATCGATTCCAGCCACTTTCGGCAGGTGAGGGGCGCTCATGGCAGCCAGCTTTCCGACCGGTGCGATTCGTCGAATAGCATCGCAAACCCCCATGTCATTCTGCGCCGCTATCAATGCATCCACATGTACACGCACAAGTAAGGCGATGTCCAGCATTGTCCTCACGGGATTTGTGGTGTCTGTGTGACTGTTAAGTTGGCTAAAAAATGCACCTATGGCAGTTATTTGCGGTCGACTGGGTGTGCTCGACAGGCGGTGCCCTCGGGGTGAAGTGCCCGGGGGAGCGTCATCCGGGGCATGCTGGGTACGTAATTCTTGATGACCAGGGGCAGTTGTGATCGCCCTGGAACCTGGCAGCGGGCCCGGACGTCTTTATCGATGACGGCCGCGCCCCCACCCCCGAGTGGCGGGGCTTGCACCAGGGACGCAGGCGTGCAGCGCGCGCCGCCCCCGCCCAGGTATTGGCTGGACTCGGTTCGACTCGGCTCAGCTCGGCTCGGTTCAATCGGCTCGGTTCGACTCAGCTCCATTTCTGCACGGTTCCACTCTGCTCGGCTCGGCTCACGCTCGGTACCGATGGCATGCCCGTACCGCAGATCTGATGAGCATGTACGCACAGTGAAGAGACGCACGCGTGGTGTAACGCACACGTGGTGTGATGTGGACCTCGGCGTTCAACGGAAAGGAACGAGCGCTCATGCGCGAGATCCTCGGAAGGCGACGCAGGCTCCGGCTCCGGCGCAAGGGACAGCCCGCACAGCTCGACGCGGTGCTGACCTGTGCCACCGCATGGCAGTGGCCCGTGCTGCCCGGAGCAGGGCTGGCTACGGCCGGCGCGCGCAGTGACCGCGGCCGTGGCTGCGCCTGCCCCGACCCCGAGTGCGCCGTGCCCGGCGCACACCCCTTCGATCCCGGCCTCCTGGTCGCGACCACGGACGAACGCATGGTGCGGTGGTGGTGGACCAACCGGCCCGCCGCCCCGGTCGTGCTGGCCACCGGAGGCAGTGCTCCCTGCGCGCTCAGCCTGCCCGCCGTGGCGGGCGCCAGGGCGCTGACCGCGCTCGACGCGATGGGGCTGCGCATCGGCCCGGTGGTGGCGACGCCGACGCGGTGGTCGCTGCTGGTGGCTCCGTACACCCTGGAACGGCTCGGCGAACTGCTGTACGCCAAGGACTGGGTGCCCAGCTCTCTGCGCTTCCACGGCGAGGGCGGTTATCTCGTCCTGCCGCCGTCGGAGATCGGTGCGGGACAGGTGCGCTGGGAACGGGCGCCGCAGTCCCGGACGGCCGCGCCCTGGCTCCCCGACGTGGAAGCGGTGCTGGACGCGCTCGTCGAGGCGAGCACCGGTGCTCCGGACGGCGGTAGCCGGCTCGCGTACTGACGGGCCGGCGGTAACCCGCCCGACGGCCTGTCAGCAGGCCGTCGGGCGCCGGACATGGTGGCGGACGGACGGCACTCGACGGCGGTCGGCTCACTCGTACGGGTGTGAGCCGACCCGAGTTCTGCGGTAAATGGGTGCGAGCGTCCCGGCCGCCCGCATTCCGTCGATATCGTCGGCGCACCGTCAGAAATTCACGCCCAGTCGGCAGGTGAGGCCACGATGAATCTCCGCATGGTCGGTCTCTCGGCCGCGGTGCTGTTCACCGTTCCGCTTCCCCTGGCTGCTTCCGCAGTGACATCGGGATCGCCTGAATCCGTATCGTCCGATGCCAAATCCGGTAGGTCGCTACTTTCTGATGGCCTTTCCGCAGAACATGGCGAAGGGCGCGGCCGGGAACGGACCGGAGAACTGGCCGGAGAAATGTCCGAAGAGCGTCCGGTGGATAGCTCGGTGGAGGGCCTGACCGAGGGTGCGGACGGGATTTCTCCAAAAAAGATTTCTCCCCCCGGACTTCTGTCCGAAAGTCGGCTGCCCGCCGGCGCCGACGGGCCTGCCACCGGATGCGGTCCCGAGCTCACCTCCCCCGAAGGCGTCGAGGCGCAGACCTGTGTCATGACGGAGGGGCGCGAGGTCTGGGCGCGTACGTACTACCGCAACACCACCGGTGAGCGACTGCGGTCGTTTCTCACGCTGATGGGGCCCGGCGGGCGGGCCGTGGAACTGCGCTGCGAGGTGGAGGCGCACGACGAGCCGGGTGTCTGCGAGACGCCGCGCGGGCCTGTGCACGGAGCGGCGGATGCCTATACAGCAGTGGCGGAGTACGCGGCAGGCGGCACGGCGGAGGAAACTCCGCTGCTCCTGCGGACCGGCAGCAACCCGGCTTCCCCGCCCACTGATTGACGATCCGGGCCGACGTACCGCCGTGGTGGTCCGCCGGTGCCACGACGTGTGCAGGGCCGGTGCCGGGAGCCCGGTCGAACGGGCCCGGAAAATGAGGATGCCCGGTCGCTGGCGACGGGGGATGCACCAGCGACCGGGCTTCCAGAACGGTAACAAGAGATCTGCCGTTCGCAAATTCGATCTCGCCTATTCGGACAACGATTTACCCGCGAGTACGATCAGCTGTGACGCGAGTCACCAAGTCGCCCCACGGGCCTCGTCACTGTCAGCTGAGCGTCACCTGGCGGTTGGTGAGCCCGCCGCGCGCACGGCGCTCCTCGGGGGTGAGCGGGGCGTCCGAAGCGAGTGCTTCGGTGAGCCGCTCCGCGAGCTCAGCGGCGGGCTTCTCGCACTCCTCGGCACCCATCGTGCGCGGCAGGTCCCAGACGGGGACCATCAGCCCGTGGGCCCGGAACGATCCGACGAGACGGGTCCCCTCGCCGAGTGAGGACGTCCCGGCCGCGTGCAGCCGGGCGAGCGCGTCGAGGAGCTGCTCCTCGGGGTGCGGCATGACCCAGCGCAGGTGGTTCTTCTCCGGGGTCTCGCACCAGTACGCGGCGTCCACACCGGAGAGCAGCGTGGTCGGGATCGCGGCGTCGTTGGCACGCTCCAGGGAGGCGGACACCTCGGCCGTGGCGTTCTCCGCGTCCGGGACCCAGAACTCGAATCCGGAGTGGACGACCGGCTCGAACGGGGCGTCGGGCTCGAGCACGTCCTGGAGGCGCGGACCGTCGGCCGGTACGCGCCGGGCGGCGACCGGCGTACCCGGCTCCGCTTCCAGTGCACGCCGCAGGGTGTCCGCGAGGTCGCGGCTCAGGTCGCCCGACGAGGTGTCGTTCTGCAGGGCGAGCAGTACGGAACCGTCGTCACGGCGCAGCGCGGGCCACGCCATGGGCAGCACGGTCGCGAGCGTCACGGACGGCACGCCCTCGGGCAGGCCGCCCCTGAGCGTCAGTTCGACGGTGGCGGCGGGCACCAGCTCGCGCAGGGCGACCCAGTCGCATTCGCCGGAAAGCCCATCGAAGGGGCGCTGGACCAGTTCGGCCACGGCCTGGGCGGCGGCGCGTCCGTGACACGCCTTGTAGCGGCGGCCCGAACCGCACGGGCAGGGCTCGCGGGCCCCGACGACCGGGATCTCACCATCCTTGAGCTGCTGCTTCCCGGCCTTGGACTGAGGGCGCTTCTTGGCCATGGTGGGCATTCTCCCGATTGCGACAGTGCGGTCTCGGCCGCGAGCCTAGCCGCCTGTGCCGCTGCCCGGGGACACCTGTCGGCGCGGTCCGTGCGTGCCCCTGACGGCCGGGCCGACGCACGACGTGCTTCGTGTCGCTGTGCGGCCCGTCCCTTGCCGCTGTGAGAGCTGTCCTGTGCCGCTGATCCGCGGCCGGGTGAGCGTGGCTGCGGGGCCTCATTGCCCCGTCCGCTCGTCAGCCCACGTCAGCCCACGTCAGCTCACGTCAGCCCACGTCAGCTCATGTCGTCGAACGCGTCGGCGAAGCCGAGGCCGTCGAGTCCGCCCAGCTCGCCCAGGCCGTTGAGTCCGCCGGGGCCTTCGGGTGCACGTCCATCAGGGACGCCTGTCCGCTGCTCCTGGGCGACCTGGGCCCAGACGGTGACCTCGCCGGAGGAGTTGTCGCGTACGCCCCACTCGCGGGCGAGGGCGTTGATGATGTTGAGCCCACGACCGCCCCGTGCGGTCACCGAAGGGGTGGAGGGGACCGGCCGGGTCGGCCCGCCACCGTCCGTCACCTCGACGGTCAGCCCGCCCGTCCTGTCGACCCGCCAAGCGGCGCGGACATCGCCGTCACCCACTTCTGTGTGCTGCCCCAGTGGCCTGCCGTGCCGGCAGGCGTTGCTGAGAAGTTCGGAAAGGATCAGAACTGCATCGTCGACGACCGTGTCCGCGACCCCGTTGCTGCGCAGTTGCTCGCGCATACGGTGCCGCGCCTGCCCCACGCCCGCAGGGCCATGGGGTACGGCCATGCTCGACGACGTGGGCACTTCCTGTGCCACCACCAACGTCACCCCCGGACCTCCTTCGCCCCACGCCACGGATTGGATGCCCCAATGGACTGGACCGGAAACCGGCCAAAGGTCTGCCAGTGACGCACTCGTAACGATTGCACACGGAACGAATGCGCCGGTGTACACCCCGTAGCGAGTGTTAAAGGCGGCCCAGTTGGGACAGAACCTGCTTTGGGCGATTCGTGATGATTGCCTCGACTCCGAGGCGTGCGCAGAGTTCCACGTCCGTGGGTTCGTTCACCGTCCAGACATGCACGCGGTGCCCGGCGGCGTGCAGGCGGTCGATGTAGGCGGGGTGACTGCGTACGATCCGCATCCCCGGACCGGCGATCCGGGCGCCCGCGGGGAGCCGCCCGTCGCGGAGCCGCGGGGTGACGAACTGCATCAGATAGACGGTCGGCAAGGCGGGCGCGGCGGCCTCGACGCGGTGCAGGGAGCGGGCCGAGAAACTCATGATGCGTACCGGCGAGGGGCCGTCGGCCGGCGGATCGTCCAGTCCGAAGCGCTTGAGCAGGTGCAGCAGCCGCTCCTCGACCTGCCCCGCCCAGCGGGTCGGGTGCTTGGTCTCGATGGCCAGCTGGAGGGGCCGCCCGGCCGCCCGTGTCTCCACGACCAGTTCGAGGAGGCGTTCCAGGGTGAGTACGGAGGTGAGCTCGCCCGGTGCCGGGTCCCAGTCCGGGGACTCCTCACGGTCCTTCCAGGAGCCGAAGTCGAGAGCGGCAAGGGCGGAGAGTTCCAGTGCGGAGACGGCGCCCCGGCCGTTCGACGTGCGGTTCACCCGGCGGTCGTGGACACAGACGAGATGTCCGTCCGCGGTGAGCCGCACATCGCACTCCAGGGCGTCGGCGCCGTCCTCGATCGCCTTGCGGTAGGCGGCCAGCGTGTGCTCGGGTGCGTCGTCCGAGGCCCCGCGGTGGGCGATGACCTGGATGGGGGTGCGGATGGCGTGCTGTCGTGCGTCGGTCACCGCGTCATCGTGTCACCGGTCGGCGGCGGGTGTGCGCACCTTAAATAGGGAGACATAAGAGGGGACACAGGGAGAGGCCGTTTTGTCTGATGTAAAGATTGGTGTGCGGATGCACAGGTCCTGCTTACAGTGGCCTGACGTGCTGTGGGAAAAGCTGACCGCAGACACGTGCACAGCGGATCTCTTGCCGAAGACCGAGTGGAACCGAGGAGTAAAGAGCTGTGAGCACCGAGAACGAGGGCAACGAGGGCACCGCGGTCCCGGCCGTACCGCCTGTTCCGTCCACACCTCCAGTGCCGCCGGCCGCTGCTCCCGAGGGCATGCCCCCGTCCGCGGCGGCGCCGGCCCCGGCCGTTCCCGCTGAGGCACCGACGGCTCCTGGGCCGGCCTCCGCTCCGGCCGCTGCCCCTGGCGCCTTTGCCGAGAACCAGCCGCACGAGACTGCCCAGCAGCCCTACGAGCAGCCGTACCCGTCGCCCCAGCCGCAGCAACAACCGTCGCAGCAGCCGTCGTATCAGGAGCCTGCGGCGGCGGGCGGCTGGCCGCCTCCCCCTCCCGTGATTCCCTCCTACGCCGGGGGCGGCGGCGGCTCGGGCACGGCCTGGGGTGCCCCGGCGCACGCGGCGCCCGAGCCGCCGCGCAAGCGGCGTGCGAGCGGTCTGGTCGCCACTGTGGCCGTGGCGGCGCTCGTCGCCGGTGGCGTCGGCGGTGCCCTCGGCTACTGGGTGGCCGACCAGAACGACACGAACTCCGCCACCGGATCGACCACGATCGCGGCTTCGAACAGTCCGAAGGACTTCAAGCGCGACCCGGGCACGGTCGCGGGCGTCGCGGCGAAGGCGCTGCCCAGCGTCGTCACGATCGACGCTCAGAACGGCGACGGCGAGGGCGGCTCCGGCACCGGCTTCGTGTACGACAAGGAGGGCCACATCCTCACGAACAACCACGTGGTGGCCTCCGCGGCGGACAGCGGCCAGCTGACGGCGACGTTCTCCAACGGCAAGAAGTACGACGCCGAGGTCGTCGGCCGCGCGCAGGGCTACGACGTGGCCGTACTGAAGCTGAAGAACGCACCGGACGGTCTCACCCCGCTGGCACTCGGCGACTCGGACCAGGTCGCGGTCGGCGATTCGACCATCGCGATCGGTGCGCCGTTCGGCCTGTCCAACACGGTCACCACGGGCATCATCAGCGCCAAGAACCGCCCAGTCGCCTCCGGTGACGGTTCCAGCAGCAAGAACTCGTACATGAGCGCCCTGCAGACCGACGCCTCGATCAACCCGGGCAACTCCGGTGGTCCGCTGCTCGACGCGGGCGGTGCCGTGATCGGCATCAACTCGGCCATCCAGTCGACCAGCGGCGGCCTCGGCCAGTCCCAGGCGGGCTCGATCGGTCTCGGCTTCGCCATCCCGGTCAACCAGGCGAAGAACGTCGCGGAGCAGCTGATCAAGACCGGTAAGCCGGTCTACCCGGTGATCGGCGCGACGGTCACCATGGACGAGGCGACGGGCGGCGCGGTCATCTCGGAGGAGGGCGCGGGCGGCAGCCCGGCGGTCTCCCCGGACGGCCCCGCGGCCAAGGCCGGCCTCAAGGGCGGCGACGTGATCACGAAGTTCAACGACACCGTGATCGAGAGCGGCCCGACCCTGATCGGTGAGATCTGGACCCACAAGCCGGGCGACAAGGTCACGCTGACCTACAAGCGCGACGGCAAGACGGCAACGGCCGAACTCACCCTGGGCGAGCGCGAGGGTGACAGCTGACCGGCTAGGCTGTCCTTCGCGTCGAGGCGGGCCCGCGGTCCGTCGGCCCGACGACGCGGGGTGGGTTGCCCGAGCGGCCTAAGGGAACGGTCTTGAAAACCGTCGTGGCAGCGATGTCACCGTGGGTTCAAATCCCACACCCACCGCCGAGGTCGGAGAAGTAGCGGTTCAGAAGGGGCGTCCCGGCTACGGGACGCCCCTTCTTCGTGGCTGCCTGAACCAGCTGACAGGGGCGAAGTCCCCTTCCGGCGGGTCCCTTTGGCGGCGGATCGGCGCTCGACAGCGCGTGGTCCGCCGCGTTTTCGCTTTCCTGGCGCCGGTTTCGCTTCCGTGGGGTCAGGGAAGTCCGGGGCGGCCCGTGGTCAGGCGAGCCGCTGAGGCGATCGCGGCTCTGGCCTCTCGTTCGGAGAGGCCGGTGTGGATCGCGGCGGCGGTGAGGGCGTCCGCGAGGTCGTCGCCGAAGCCGTGCTCGTAGGCGCGGCAGGCCGCCCAGAAGAGGCGCGTGTTGCGCTGACCCGCCCGGGCCGCCCGTACGAACTGGATCAGCCCCTGGCCTTGCCGGCTGCCGGGCCGGTGGGGTGTAGGACGGGGACGGGTGGGGGGTGTGAGCAGGTGGAGGAGTGCGCGGGGGCACGGTGCGGGGGCGAGGTGGGCGGTGCCCGGCGCCAGGCGGTAGCTGCCGTGGGTGGTGACCGAGCCGGGGCCCACGAGGTAGCCGCCGAAGCCGCGGATGTCGATGCCGGGCGCGAGGCGGCTCGCCGAATTCGGTACGGCCACGTCGGGCGGGCCGGTCAGCCAGAGGTGGCGTCCGCCGCTCGGGGTGAGCACGGTGGTGGTCGGCGGGATGGCGAACCGATGCCGTGCGGCGAGCTGTTGGAGAGCGGCCATGGAGTCGCTGCCGTGGGTGACGTCGACGTCCAGATCGATGCCGATGAGGCGGTGCGGTGGCCGGCCGCAGGCGATTCCGTAGCCGGTGGCACGTGGTGCGGCGGCGAAGAGGGCGCGTACGGCGGCGGGGTCGGTGGTCGCGTCGTGGACGCCGTGGCCGGGCAGTCCGCAGGCGCCCCGGCAGTGGACCGGGGGTTCTTCACCGCGGTGGGGGGAGCGCAGGGCGGGGAGCTTGGTGGCGGACAACGGGATGACGGGGAGCCCCTGCTCGGCGGCGGCGGCGAGCGCATGGGCCAGGGCCAGGGTGGCGGTCTGCCGGTCGATGGTGGCCATGGACTCATTCTCGTACAGGTGTTCGATGGAGGGAAGGGGTCGAGGGTTGCGGTGGGGGCGGGGAAGGGTGCGGAGGGGATGACGCAGGAACGCTTTTCCTCTTGGGGGGGTGTGGAAGGGGCCGCGGCAAGGCGTGTGAGCTGGGGTTTTGGAGCACGTGGGAGGTTTATCGGCCGTTCCTCACGCTTGAGGGGGAATCGAGGGCTGCGGGGTGGTTCGGCGGGGATTCGGTGGGCAACTCTGGTCCTGCGACGTCGTGATCACGTCCGAAGCGGCCGGCCAGCTGCTTCGGAATCAGCCGTAACAGCCGTAACAAAGCCGTACTTTCGGTTCCTGGAGGAATTGACATGGCAAGCATTCGTACCGCTCGTGCCCTCGCCGCTGTTGCCGCTCTGCCGCTCGCCGTCGCACTTTTCGGTGGCGTGGCAGCAGCCGACAACGGCTCCTTCGCGAACGACGGATCGAACGCGGCGGTGGCGACGATCGGCGGCAGCGGTGTCGGTGGCGACAACTTCGGCAACTCGTCCACCTCGCAGCAGCAGGCGGTCGGGGCGGGCGCCTCGAACCAGAACAACTCGGCCCAGGTGAACGGCTCGGCCTTCACGGCGATCAACCAGTCCAATCACAACTACGCGGTGAACTTCTCCCCGTTCTGGTGAGCCGGAGGCCGGGGGCTGCTGGGGGGTAGGTCAACGGTGAGGTGAAACACGGTCTGCGCGGCGGCACTTGGGTGCCGTCGCGCAGACCTTTTCGTGGTTCGGCGGTCAGGGCCGGCGGTGCGGCAGCGGGCTTGACAGCCCGACTAAACCTGACGGACAGTCAGAAAGTCAGGACGTCACCGATCCGTACGCCCGGGAGGACGCCACCGTGCACCTCGCCCCGACGGAACGCCAGCAGCAGCTGCGCGCCGAACTCCGTACCTACTTCCGCGAGGTCATGCCGGACACGAGGGTCGAGGACCCGGCCGCTCAGCGCGCCCTGCTGCGGCGGATCGGCGCCGACGGCATGCTCGGACTCGGCTGGCCCGTGGAGTACGGCGGGCAGGGCCGGGGCCCCGACGAACAGTTCGTCTTCTTCGACGAGGCGTACCGCGCGGGCGCGCCGGTGTCGATGGTCACGCTCAACACCGTCGGACCGACCCTGATGAAGTACGGGACGGAGGAGCAGAAGGCTTACTTCCTGCCCCGGATTCTCAGCGGCGAGCTGGTCTTCGCGATCGGCTACAGCGAGCCGGAGGCGGGTACGGACCTGGCGGCGCTGCGCACCCGGGCCGTGCGGGACGGCGCGTGCTGGGTCATCGACGGGCAGAAGATCTTCACCAGCAACGCCCAGAACGCGGACTGGATCTGGCTCGCCTGCCGTACGGACCCCGAAGCGCCCAAGCACAAGGGCATCTCGATCATTCTGGTCCCGACGGACGATCCTGGCTTCGCCTGGACGCCCATCGAAACCGTGGGTGGCCTGACCACGACGGCCACCTACTACGACCGCGTCCGGGTGCCCGTCTCCCATCTCGTCGGCGCGGAGAACGCCGGCTGGGGCCTGATCACCAACCAGCTGAACCATGAGCGGGTGGCGCTCGCCGCGATCGGGATGCAGGCCGAGGATTTCTACGACGCGGCCCTGGCGTTTGCCAGGACCCCCGATCCAGTGACGGGGCGACGGCCGGCTGACGAGCCGTGGGTGCGATCCCGGCTGGCCGAGGCGTATGCGCGGCTGGCGGCGACACGCCTGCTCAACTGGCGGTTGGTGGGGTCCGTGGGGGCGGGCTCGCTGGCCCCCGGCGAGGCGAGCGGCGTGAAGTTCGTGGGAACCGAGAGCGCCGTCGAGGTGTATCGAATGTGCCAGGAAATCACGGGCGAGGCCGGAATGGTCCGGGGTGGCTCACTCGGTTCGTTCGGGGACGGGGAGCTGGAGCGGATGAACAGGGCGGCGCAGATCAACACCTTCGGGGGCGGGGTGAGCGAGGTGCAGCGGGAGATCGTCGCGACGATGCGGCTCGGCATGAAGAGGGGGAAGCGGTGAAGGAAGGGCGGGGAGGGGGAAGCGGGCGGCGACAGCCGGACGAGCTGCACCGGCGCCTCAAGGGGTACGAGGGCCGGGCCGCGGCGACCGCGGGCGTCGGCAAGGACGTGGTCAATCAGGCGATGATCCGGCACTGGTGCGAGGCGATGGGGGACAGCCTCCCGGCATACGAGGGGCCGGACGCGATCGCGCCGCCGACGATGCTCCAGGCATGGACTATGGGCGGGCTCTCGGGGCACACCGACCGTTCCGAGGCGTACGAGGAGTTGTTCACCCTGCTCGACGGCGCCGGTTACACCTCGGTGGTCGCGACCGACTGCGAGCAGGAGTATCCGCGACCGCTCCGTCCGGGCAACCGGATCACCTTCGACGCGGTGATCGAGTCGGTCTCGGAGCTGAAGACGACCAAGCTGGGCACGGGGTACTTCGTCACGACACGGATGGACGTCAGGGCGGACGGGGAGCCCGCCGGGACGCACCGCTTCAGAATTCTGAAGTACCGCCCAGCGCAGGGGAGGCAGGGCACCAGGAGCCTGCGGCCGCGGCCGGTGATCAACAGGGACAACGCCGGATTCTGGGAAGGGGTGGCCGGGCACAAGCTGCTGATCCAGCGCTGCACGGAGTGCGCGACGCTGCGCTTCCCGTGGCTCCCCGGGTGCGGCGCGTGCGGTGGGCCGGAGTGGGACACCGTCGAGGCGAGCGGCGAGGGCACCGTCTTCTCGTATGTCGTGATGCACCATCCCCCGTTCCCCGCCTTCAGCCTGCCGGACGAGCCGGGGCCGTACGCGGTAGGGCTGGTCGAGCTCGCCGAAGGGGTGCGGATGGTCAGCAACGTCGTCGGCGTGCCGTCCGACAAGATCCGTCCGGGTATGCCGGTGCGGCTGGAGTTCCTCCGTACGGACCCCGAGTTGGAGCTTCCGGTGTTCCGTGGGAGTGAGGGCTGAGATGGACTTCACGCCTACGGAGGAGCAGGCCGCGGGGCAGGGACTTGCCGCCCGGATCTTCAAGGACCTCTCGACGCACGAGCGGCTGGCGGCGGCCGGGACGGGCTCCGACGCCGAGCTCTGGAAGGAGCTGTGCGCGGCGGGACTGATCGCCGCGGTCGAGGAGATCGGGCTGCTCGGGCTGGTGCTGCTGCTGGAGGAACAGGGACGGACCACCGCGCAGGTGCCCTTCGCGGCGACGTGCGTGTACGGGGTGCTGGCGGTCGACGAGCACGGTTCTGCGGAGCAGCGGGAGCGGCTGCTGCCGCCGCTGCGGGACGGCACGGCGGTGGCGACGGGGGCGTTTCCGGCGCGTGGCGGCCTCCGCTCGGGCGGCGGTGGCGGGCGGCTGAGCGGGACCGTGCCGTACGTGCCGTGGCTGCGGGACGCGACTCATGTGCTGGTGCCCGACTCGGACAGGGCGCTGTGGATGGTGAGCACCGCGGGTGGGGGTGTGTCGGTTCAGCCGGTTGAGACGACGGCGCCGTGGGCGGCGGCGCGGCTCGACCTGGACGGGGCGCTCGGGGAGAGACTCGGCGGGGCAGGGGCCTATGCCTCGGTGCTGGCGACGAGTCGTACGGCGTTCGCGGGGCTGCAGGCCGGAGTGGCGGCCGGCTCGCTGGCGCGCGCGGTCGAACACACCGCGACCAGGGAGCAGTTCGGTCGTCCGCTCTCCACGCATCAGGCGGTCCTGCTGCGGGCCGCCGACGCGCACATGGACACCGAGGCGATCCGGGTCACCGCGTACGAGGCTGCGTGGCGACGCGATCACTCGCTCGCGTACGGGGCTCAGGCACTGACGGCCGCGTGGTGGGCGTCGGAGGCGGGCCGGCGCGTCGTCCACGCGGGTCAGCACCTCCACGGCGGGACGGGCGCCGACCTGGAGCACCCCGTACACCGGCACTTCCTGTGGGGGCGCCAGCTCGATGCGTACCTGGGGTGCGGCAGTGAAGTGCTGGACGAACTGGGCCGGTTGCTGGCGGAGGCGGAGGAGGTGCCGACGTGAGGCAGGAAGAGGTCCGTGGTGCGGCGGGGCGGACGTGCGTGGGTGAGGAGCTGGCACCGCTGGAGATCGCGGTGACGCGCACTCTCATCGTCGCGGGGGCCGTCGCGTCCCGCGATTACCAGGACGTGCACCATGACGCCGAGCTCGCGCGGGAGAAGGGGTCGCCGGACATCTTCATGAACATCCTCACGACGAACGGGCTCGTGGGACGGTTCGTCACCGACCGCTTCGGCCCGGCGGCGGTACTGAGAAAGGTCGCGATCCGGCTGGGGGCACCCAATTACCCCGGGGACACGATGGTGCTGACCGGAAAGGTCGTCGCCGTTTCGGGCGGGGAGCACTCGAAAGGAGTCTCCGGGGCCGGTGAGGCGGAGGCCGGGGAGATGGAGGCCGGGGAGATGCAGGTCGTGGAGGTGGAGGTCGTGGGGACCAACGGCCTGGGGCGCCATGTCTCGGGCCGGGTCACCCTCGCCCTGCCGGCCACCGGTCCGTCGGTGGAGGCGGTGGCATGAGCCTGCGCAGGGCCGATTCGCTCGGTGGAAAGGCCGCGGTCGTCGGGATCGGGGCGACCGAGTTCTCCAAGGACTCGGGGCGCAGCGAGCTGAAACTGGCCGTCGAGGCCGTGCGGGCCGCCCTCGACGATGCCGGGCTGACCCCCGGAGACGTCGACGGGATGGTCACGTTCACCATGGACACCAGCCCCGAGATCACGGTCGCGCAGGCGGCGGGGATCGGTGAGCTGTCGTTCTTCTCCCGGGTTCACTACGGCGGCGGAGCCGCGTGCGCCACCGTGCAGCAGGCGGCGCTGGCCGTCGCGAGCGGGGTGGCCGACGTCGTCGTCTGCTACCGCGCCTTCAACGAGCGCTCCGGGCGCAGATTCGGCTCCGGCGTGCAGCGGCGCGAGCCCACGGCTGAGGGGACGGCGCTCGGCTGGAACCTTCCCTTCGGGCTGCTCACTCCGGCGTCCTGGGTGGCGATGGCCGCCCAGCGCTATCTGCACACCTACGGTCTCGCGCCGGAGGTCTTCGGCCATGTGGCGGTCACGGACAGACGCCACGCGGCCACCAACCCGGCGGCGCACTTCTACGGGAAGCCGATCACCCTCGCCGAGCACGCCGCCTCGCGGTGGATCGTCGAACCACTGCGGCTGCTCGACTGCTGTCAGGAGACCGACGGCGGGCAGGCGATCGTCGTGACCAGCGCCGAGAGGGCCAGAGATCTGCCCCGGCCACCCGCCGTGATCGTCGCCGCGGCCCAGGGCGCGGGGCGGGCACAGGAGCAGATGACGAGCTTCTACCGGGACGGGCTGACAGGTCTGCCGGAGATGGGAGTGGTGGCCCGGCAGCTCTGGCGCAGCTCCGGACTGTCGCCCGCAGACATCGACGTGGGCATCCTCTACGACCACTTCACTCCGTTCGTCCTCATGCAGCTGGAGGAGTTCGGCTTCTGCGGGCCGGGGGAGGCGGCGGACTTCGTGGCGGGCGACGAACTGCCCCTGAACACGCACGGAGGGCAGTTGGGAGAGGCGTATCTCCATGGGATGAACGGCATCGCGGAGGCGGTCCGGCAGATCCGTTCGACCTCGGTGAACCAGATATCCGGGGCGGCCAGGACGCTGGTCACGGCCGGTACGGGCGTTCCCACGTCGGGGCTGATCCTCGGTACCGACGACTGAGCCGGCCGCGCCGCGGAGGTGGCGCTGAGGCCCGCGCACAGGTACCGGCCGGCCGGTGCCCGGCTCAGGGGCGGACCCTGACACGGGCCGGCGGCCCCTCCACCTTCAGGAGGTGCAGCCCGGCCCGCCCCTACAACCTGAGGCGGACGACGCTTCGGGACCTGGGGCCGATCCCCTCGGTGGCGCCCGCTCCTAGCGTGGAGGTATGACCACGCCAGTCTGCACCGGCGCCTCCAGGGCAGTCGCTGCCGCCGCCGGACACCCGACCTGCTCGCCCTATGCGTCGTTCTCCTCGTACGTACGGGCGCGGGGGCCCGTACTGCTGCGGACGGCCCGCTCGCTCACCGCGAACCCGAGCGATGCCGAGGACCTGCTGCAGACCGCGCTCGCCAAGACGTACGTCGCGTGGGAGCGGATCGAGGATCACCGGGCACTCGACGGATATGTCCGCCGGGCCCTGGTGAACACGCGCACCTCGCAGTGGCGCAAGCGCAAGGTCGACGAGTTCGCCTGCGAGGAGCTGCCCGAGCAGGAGTCCGTACCGGCCCCTGATCCGGCCGAGCAGCAGTCACTTCACGACGCGATGTGGCGAGCGGTCCTCAAGCTCCCGGACCGCCAGCGCGCCATGGTCGTCCTGCGCTACTACGAGGATCTCAGCGAGGCCCAGACGGCCGAGGTGCTCGGCGTGTCCATCGGGACGGTCAAGAGCGCGGTGTCGCGGGCACTGGGCAAACTCCGGGAGGACCCGGAGCTGACCCCGGTCCGGTAAGGGCGGCCCGTCCCGGGACGAGCGATTTTGCCCGGCGACACCGATTCGTATGCGCAGGAGTAGTGACATACCAAGTGGTATGTGCGCAGAATCAGCGGAACATTACTGCCGCGTAGCGCCCACCGGGAGGACGCCGTGCTCAGCACCATGCAGGACGTACCGCTGACTGTCACCCGCATCCTGACCCATGGGATGACGATTCACGGGAAGTCGCAGGTCACGACCTGGACCGGCGAACCCGAGCCGCATCGTCGCAGCTTCGCCGAGATCGGCAGGCGCGCCGGGCAGCTGGCCCACGCCCTGCGTGACGAGCTCGGCATCGACGGCGACCAGAGGGTCGCAACGCTTTGCTGGAACAACGCCGAACACGTCGAGGCGTATCTGGCGATCCCCTCCATGGGCGCCGTACTGCACACGCTCAACCTCCGGCTCCCCGCCGAACAGCTGGCCTGGATCGTCAATCACGCCGACGACAAGGTCGTGATCGTCAACGGTTCGCTGCTGCCCCTCCTCGTGCCGCTGCTCCCCCACCTGCCGTCCATCGAGCACGTGGTCGTCACGGGCCCGGGTGACCGCTCCGGGCTCAGCGGGATCGCGCCGCGCGTGCACGAGTACGAGGAGCTGCTGGCGGGCCGGCCCACCGAGTACGACTGGCCCGAGCTGGACGAACGCCAGGCCGCCGCCATGTGTTACACCTCCGGCACCACAGGTGATCCCAAGGGCGTCGTCTACTCCCACCGCTCCATCTACCTGCACTCCATGCAGGTCAACATGACCGAGTCGATGGGGCTCACGGACAAGGACACCACCCTGGTGGTCGTGCCCCAATTTCATGTAAACGCGTGGGGTTTGCCCCATGCGACGTTCATGACCGGCGTCAACATGCTCATGCCGGACCGTTTCCTCCAGCCCGCCCCGCTCGCCGACATGATCGAGCAGGAGAAGCCGACCCACGCCGCCGCCGTCCCCACCATCTGGCAGGGACTGCTCGCCGAGGTGACCGCCAACCCGCGCGACCTCACGTCCATGGCCAGCGTCACCATCGGCGGCGCCGCCTGCCCGCCCTCCCTCATGGAGGCGTACGACAAGCTGGGCGTCCGCCTCTGCCACGCCTGGGGCATGACGGAGACCTCGCCGCTCGGCACCATGGCCAACCCGCCCGCCGGACTCACCGCGGAGGAGGAGTGGCCGTACCGCGTCACACAGGGCCGCTTCCCCGCCGGCGTCGAGGCGCGCCTCGTCGGCCCCGGCGGCGAGCACCTGTCGTGGGACGGCGAGTCGGCCGGTGAGCTGGAGGTCCGCGGGTCCTGGATCGCCGGTGCGTACTACGGCGGCCCGGACGGCGAACACCTGCGGCCCGAGGACAAGTTCAGCGAGGACGGCTGGCTCAAGACCGGTGACGTCGGCGTGATCAGCGAGGACGGCTTCCTCACCCTGACCGACCGGGCCAAGGACGTCATCAAGTCCGGCGGCGAGTGGATCAGCAGCGTCGAGCTGGAGAACGCCCTGATGGGGCACCCCGACGTGGCCGAGGCCGCGGTCGTGGCCGTCCCCGACGAGAAGTGGGGCGAGCGCCCGCTCGCCACCGTCGTCCTCAAGGAGGGCGCCACCGCCGACTACGTCGCGCTGAAGGAGTTCCTCGCGCAGTCGGTCGCCAAGTGGCAGTTGCCGGAGCGCTGGACGGTCATCCCGGCGGTGCCGAAGACGAGCGTCGGCAAGTTCGACAAGAAGGTGATCCGAAAGCAGTACGCGGACGGTGAGCTGGACATCACCCAGCTCTGACCCGGCACGACGAGGAGGGCGGTACGGGACTTCCCGTACCGCCCTCCTCGCATGCGTGCGTCAGTTGGTGCCTATCTTCGCCAGCAGGTCGACGATGCGGGACTGCACCTCGTCGCTGGTGGAGCGCTCGGCCAGGAAGAGAACGGTTTCGCCCGAGCTGAGCCCGGCCAGTTCCGACTCGTGCAGACCGGTCGAGGTGTAGACGACCAGCGGCGTGCGGTTCAACTGGCCGTTCGCGCGCAGCCAGTCGATGATTCCGGCGCGTCGGCGGCGCACCTGCATCAGGTCCATCACCACCAGATTCGGCCGCATCCGGGTGGCGAGCTCGACCGCCTCGCTGTCGGCCGCCGCCCTCGCGACCTGCATGCCACGGCGCTCCAGCGTCTCCGTCAGGGCCACCGCGATCTCCTCGTGCTCCTCGATCAGGAGCACCCGCGGCGGGTGCTGTTCGCTGTCGCGGGGGGCGAGCGCCTTGAGGAGTACGGCGGGGTCGGCACCGTACGCCGCCTCACGCGTCGCCTGCCCGAGCCCGGCCGTCACCAGCACAGGCACCTCGGCGGCCACCGCCGCCTGGCGCAGCGACTGGAGGGCGGTCCGGGTGATGGGGCCGGTCAGCGGGTCCACGAAGAGCGCGGCGGGGAACGCGGCGATCTGGGCGTCGACCTCCTCGCGGGAGTGGACGATCACCGGACGGTAGCCGCGGTCGCTCAGCGCCTGCTGGGTGGAGACGTCGGGTGCGGGCCAGACGAGCAGCCGTCGCGGATTGTCCAGCGGCTCCGGGGGCAGCTCGTCGTCGACGGGGTGGGGCTGCGGCCGGTTGGCCACCTCGACCGCACCACCGGGGCCGTCCAGCGGCTCCGGTCCTTCGGCGGCGCCCCTGTCGGGCGCCCCTATGGCGTACGCGCGCCCTGCGGCCACCGGGGTCGACAGCAGCTGACCGGACCCGGCGCCCTTCGGGGCACCGGCCTGCGCGGAGGGCTGTTCGGGAACGGCAGGGGCCGTGCCGGCCTGCGGCGGCACGGACGGCGCCGCGGGCTCGGCCTCCGGAGGGGCGGTCAGCTTGCGGCGCCGTCCGGCGCCGCCGAGGCTCTGGTTCTGCTGGTGCGCGAGGTGCTGCGCGAACGGCACACCCTGGCCCAGCGTCCGCACGCTGAACGCGCGGCCCTGGGTCGAGTCCGAGGACGCGGGCATCGGCGCCTCGGCGGGCAACGGCTGACGCCCCGCGTCCTGTGCGGGAGCCGTGTGGTCGGCCGGGTGGGCGGTGGGCGGTGCGCTCTCCCGCGGGGGCGCCGGTGAGGGAGCCGGAGCGGCCCCGGTGGTGTGTGTGGTCCGGCCGGAGCCCGCCCAGGACTCGTCGTCGGATGCCTCGGCGTCCCCCGCCAGTGCGGCCAGGCCCTGGCCGGAGGTGCCCTCCTGGCCCCAGCCGGGGGGCGTGGACGCGTCGGCCGGCTCGTCCGGTGCGACGGGACGGCGTGCCCGACGGCGGCCGGACGGCACGGGGTGCGCCTGCGGCGGGGTGTGGTCGGCGTCCGGCGTGGTCTGTACGGCGTCGTGGCGCTCCGGCGACGCTTCGGCCGCCGCCTCGGCCGCGGGCGGGACCCGGTCCGCGTCGGCGGGCGGCAGCGCGAACGCGGTACGCGGCCCGGTCGGCTCGGCCTGCGCGGCACGTTCCTGAGCGGCCGACAGCGCACGTCGCGCCCGGCGGCCACCGGGCTGCGAGCCCTGGGCGTCGCCGCCCGGAGCACCCGGAGCACCCGGAGCACCCGGAGCACCCGGAGCCCCGTCCGGGGCGGCCGGGGACGGCTGTGGCGAGGCGATGGCCGGAAGGGCCGGCTGGGGCTCCCCGTCCCTTCGCGCACGACGGCCCGAAGGCGACACCGGCATCTGCCCGCCCGACGGCACGCCCTGCGGCGGCACGGTCCGACCGAGCTGCGGACGACCCTGCGCACCCTCGGCAGCGGTCACCACGGAACCCTCGGAAGGAGCCGGGAAAGCGGGAGGAACGGGAGACACGGAAGGGCCCGAGGCGCCGGCGGGCAACGCCAACGCCTGGCCCTGCTGGGCCACTCGCTGAGCTCCCTGAAGCCCCTGAGCCCCCCGAAGCGCCTGAGCCCCCGGAAGCCCCTGCGCACCCTCCGGCAGATCCGCCACACCCGTCTCCGCCGGGCTGGGACGTCCGCGCCTGCGGCCGGAGCCGCCGTTCGGCACGCCGGGACCCTGTTCCGCGAGCTGCTGCTCCTCGGGAGCGGATTCCGGCGCCCCCGCCGCGCGCCGCGCCCTGCGCCGCCCGGTCGGCTCCGCCGCATCGGTGTCCGTCGCCGCGGCGCCGCCCACGGGGCTGTCCAGGAAGGCGTCGGTCGACGGCCTGCGCGCCCTGCGCCGTCCGCCGCTCGTGCTCCCCTGGTCCTGCGGGACGATCTCCTGCGCCGCAGGCACGGCCTCCACCGGCGGGGTCACGACCGTGCCGGAGCCGGCGCCGAGCGGTACTTCGAGTACGTACGCACTGCCGCTCATGCCCGGCATCTCGTGCGTCTGGAGCACACCGCCGTGCGCCCGTACGATCCCGCGCACGATCGGCTCGTGCACCGGGTCTCCCCCGGCGAACGGCCCGCGCACCTCGATCCGTACGACGTCACCGCGCTGCGCGGCGGCCACGACGACCGTCGAATCGACATAGCCGCCGCCGGGCACCAGCCGGGTCTTGCCCGTCGAGTCGACACCGGCGACATCCGCGACCAGGTGCGCGAGCGCCGTCGCCAGCCGTCCCGGGTCCACCTCGGCCTCGATCGGCGGGGCATGCACCGCGAACTGCGCGCGGCCCGGCCCGATCAGTTCCACCGCACCGTCGATACCGGCCGCCACGACACCGTCGAGCAGGACGGGGACCTTGGCGAGGCCCTCCGTACCCGAGTCCAGACGCTGGTAACCCAGCACGTTGTCGACGAGGGTCGTCATCCGGGCGTAGCCCGCGGCCAGGTGGTGCAGGATCTGGTTGGCCTCCGGCCACAGCTGGCCGGCCGGGTCGGCGGCGAGCGTGGACAGCTCCCCGCGCAGCTCCTCCAGCGGGCCGCGCAGCGACTCGCCGAGCACGGCGGTCAGCTGGCCGTGCCGGGCGCTCAGCGCGGCGACGAGGTCGGTCTGCTTCTCCAGCTCGGAGGCGTACCGCTCCGTGCGGTCGGCGAGTTCGGCCGCGTGCCGCTCGGTCAGCTCCGCGATCTCCGCGGCGTGGGCCTCGGTGAGACGGGCGACCTCGGCGGTGTGGCTCCCGGTCAGTTCGGCGACCTCGGCCGTGTGCTGCTCGGTCAGCTCCTCGTACGGCCTGCGGTCGGTGAACGTCATCACCGCACCGACCAGCTGGTCCCCGTCCCTGACGGGCGCGGTCGTCAGATCGACCGGCACCTGCGCACCGCCTCTGGACCACAGCACCTGCCCGCGCACCCGGTGCTTGCGCCCGGACTTGAGGGTGTCGGCGAGGGGGGAATCCTCGTACGGGAAGGGCTCGCCCTCCGCGCGTGAGTGCAGGACCAGCGGGTGCAGCTCCTTGCCGCCCAGGTCGCTGGCACGGAAACCGAGTATCTGAGCGGCGGCCGGATTGACGAGGACGACACGGCCGTCCGTGTCCGTACCCACGACGCCCTCGGACGCGGCCCGCAGGATCATCTCGGTCTGGCGCTGCGAACGGGCCAGCTCGGCCTCGGTGTCGACGGTGCCCGACAGGTCGCGTACGACGAGCATCAGCAGCTCGTCGCCGGTGTAGCTGGAGTGGATGTCGTTGTACCCGGCCTGGCCGCTGTCCAGGCTCGCGCTGGTGATCTCCGCCGGGAACTCGATGCCGTCGGTACGCCGCGCGGTCATCCGCGTCGGCTTGGTCCTGCCCTGCTCGTCCGCAGCCTCCGGCCGGCGCATCGACCCCGGAATCAGCTTGGAGTCGAACTCCGGAAGCAGATCGAGCAGTCCGCGCCCGACGAGCGCGGTGCCCGGGGTCTCGAACATTTCGAGGGCGATGGTGTTGGCGTTGACGACCGTGCCGTTGCAATTGACGAGCAGAAGCCCGTCCGGGAGGGCGTCGAGTATGGCTGCGAGGCGAGCAGCGCCTCGGGATGGCCTGCTGCTCACGACGACGCTTCCTCCCTGATTACCGCACCTTGCCGACAGCGGGCCCCATCCTGCCCCTCGGGCCGCAGGCTGTCACAGGAGGAGTCTAAAGGCTGGGGAGGGCGGCGGGGCGGCCTATGAGGGGGAGCTCTCACCAAGGTTCTGTGCGAGCGGTGTACGCCGGGGGCGTGATCTGTGACCGTCCGCGCACCGTGTGACGTGCGCGGACACCGGGCGGCGGACCGGCCGGAGGGCCGTCAGAGGGCGGGCAGTACCGGAATCAGGTTGTTCCAGCGGGAGATCTCGCAGCCGTTCTCCCGGTTCAGATACGCGGTGATGTCCCGCCCCTGCCAGGTCCCGACGACCCGCGCGGTGGCCGGTCCGCCGTGGATCTGGGTGCACATGGCGTCCTTGGGCGTCGGCAGGAACGGGTTCTCGTCCGCCGCCTGCGCTTCCGCCAGCCGGTCGCAGGCCGCCTGTGCCTTCGCGTGGGTGCCGCCCGCCCTGTCGGGCCCGCACAGGAGCTCGAAGGTGCCGTCGGCCGCCGGGTCCCCGGAATCCGTGACGGTCACGGTCATCCGCAGGGTGGCCTCCTGACTGCCCTGGTCGCCCGGGCCGCTCCGGCCCTCGTGCCCCCATGGGTCCTGCCGGTCGTCCAGGAACAGCGGCAGCGGCAGCAGGGGTACGGGCACCGGGGTCACGGCGACCGCCGCCGGCGCGGCGGCGGACAGAACGGCGAGAGAGGCGACGGCGGTGACGGCGAGGCGACGCAGCATGCGGGGCTCCTGTGCTCTGGACACGTACGGCGGGCGGGCGGGGGCGGCGCCCCCGCTCCCTCTAACGCTGCGCACGCCCCGACGATGCGCAACCGCTGCGGTGCTTTGCTCTGGCGCCCGCATGCCTAGTACGGTGGGCGGCGATTGGTGACAGCGCGCTCGACTGTGTCATCATCTGCAACGCACCACCCGCGTTCGCGCGGGGTGTGCTGGAGGCGTCGCCTAGTCCGGTCTATGGCGCCGCACTGCTAATGCGGTTTGGGTCTTAAAGCCCATCGAGGGTTCAAATCCCTCCGCCTCCGCTCACCACCGAAGCCCCGTGCCCCTGGCGCGGGGCTTCGGTCGTTTCCGGCTGCGGATGGCTCCGTACGGGTGAGGGACAGCCTGTCCGGCAAGGGTCCCGAGACGGTGTTACCGCAGCTCAGGGCTGGTGGAGCTAATGGATTTCGCGTGACGGCGCAGGTCATGTAATGTTGTTCTCGCAACGCCGACGGGGCAGAAAAAGCCCGGGAGGCAAGCCAGCGGGTCACACCAACGGCAGGCACTCGTAGCTTAACGGATAGAGCATCTGACTACGGATCAGAAGGTTGCAGGTTCGAATCCTGCCGAGTGCACATAGGTCAAAGGCCCCCTGGACATCGTCCAGGGGGCCTTTGACATCAGCGGGTGACATCAACGTGTCCGTGAACAGGCCCCGTCGGTATCTGCGCAACGGCGGGGCCTGCTGCTGTCCCGTCCCGCATGATGTCCCCCCACGACCACGCGCCCTTGGGGGGACCATGACCACCCGCACCGCCGCCACCCTGATACTCCTGGCCGCGACGCTTACCGCCTGCACCAGCACGGACCCCGCACCAGAGAAGCCGGCCGCCACTTCCGCGCCCGCGCTCAGTAAGGCGGAGATCACCCGCCAGTGCGTGAACGCCATAGCTGAGGCAGTCAGTAACCGCCCTGCCGACTTCGACCCGGAGACCGATTCGGACCCGCAGCCCGCGGCGTGCGACGCCCTGTCGGAAGCCGAGTACATGGACGCCTACATGGACGGGCTCAGCCAGGCTCAGTAGGTCGCGACACGTGGATCAGGCGTCAGTGCCCGATCCGGTCTCGACCTCCGTTCCGCTCTCGGAGTTGTCGAATTTCAGCGCGTCGTCCATCTGATCCGCAGCGGCCCGAAGCGTTGTGCCCATCACATGCGCGTAGGAGTCAAGCGTCATGGTGATGGTGCTGTGCCCGAGCGTCTCCATGATCGTGCGCGCGTCGACCCCCTGAGCCAGCAGCAGCGATGCGCAGGTGTGCCGCAGGTCGTGCACGCGCACCCGCCGCACCTTCGCGTCTCGGCACAGGATGGTGAGCATCCGATTCAGGCTGCGGGGGTCCGTGACGCGGCCCGTCACTGTGGTGAAGATGAGGCCCGTCGGATGTTCGGGGACCGGCTGCCACTTCTGGCCGGCCACCTTGCGCTCGCGCTCCTGCTGCTCGCGATGCTCCGTGAGCGCCCGTACGCAGCCTTTCGGCAGCGCCAGCGTACGGACCGAGCGTGTGGTCTTCGGGGTGCCGAAGATCAGCTCACGCCGGATGCGCTGTACGTTCCGCCGGACGCGGAGCTGACCGCGTGCAAGGTCGATGTCCGACCAGGTGAGCGCGAGGACTTCTCCCCGCCGCAGGCCGGTCGAAACGAGCAGCAGCCACAGGGCGTACAGGCGGTGAGGCTGGGCGGTGCGGAGCATCACGCGGACTTCTGCGGCGTCCAATGGACGTACCTCCTTGGTGTCGACTGTGGGTGTCTCCACGATCCGTGCGACGTTTCGCGCGATCAGTTCTTCGCGCATCGACTGCTGTAGCGCGGATCGGAGAACGGCGTGGATGTACTGGACCGTGCGAGCGGATGGGCGGCGCTTGCAGCAGCGGCCGACCGCGCAGCAGTTGCGCTTGCCCTCCGGCCTCTCCTTGTCCGCCCCTCGGAGGCAGCACAGGCAGGCGGCCTTGAACTCTGCGAGGAACCGCCGTACATCCGCCGGCGACAACCGATTGAGCTTCTTCTTGCCGAGCGCGGGACGGATGTAGAGGCGTGACAGCCCCTCATAGCTGTTCAGGGTCGCGGGCTTGAGTCGTTCCGGCGCCCACTGGTCACCGGCGGTCTGCCCATCCACGGCGTTCGCGTGGCGGCTCCGGCTTTCGCGGGGTCGATCGCCTGCCCACCATCGCCATCCTCGACCGGCTCAACGCCCTCGACGAAAGCTTGGACTCCTTGGGGCGCGACGGGCTCTTCGCCCACGCCCGCTGGGCCCGATGCGGCTGATAGACGCCATCAACCGCACGGGCGTCGATCTCGCGCTTGACGGTGGACGGCGGCCGGCCCAGTGCCCGTCCGTTCGCGCGTAGCGACTGGCCCTCACCACGCATGTCAGCGATCAACTCCCGCTCTGTCGCCGTGAGGAACCTTGGGTGCAGCACGGCCTCGACCGCCGCAAGGGACGGCGCTGATGTGACGGCAACGGTGCTGGTCATGCCCGTTGTGTAGTCGATCCTGCGCCCATCGGGGTGCAGGCGCGCGTTGCCGATCTTCCGGATCCCGCGGTCCCAGTCCAGGGCAGTACGTTCGTGGACCCCGACCTGTGCCGCGGCGGCCCGCCGCCGCACCCCGGCCGCGCGAAGCCGGTCATACTCCGCCCGACCCGGATGCCCGGTCGTGCCCGTCTTCCCGCGACCACGGACGCCGGCCTTCCGTGCCCACCCGAACGCCGTCGCACGGTTCACCCCGACCGCCCGAGCAGCCCCGAGATACTGCCGCACTCCCGGTCCAGCGCCTCGAAGAACCTCGCCATCAAGTCCTCAAAATCCACGAACCCCGCAACTCCCTGAAAATCAGGGTGTTGCGGGGATCATTAGAACCCGCCTTGTCTGGTCAGGGGCCTTTCGCGTGCGGTGGGTGTGGGATTAGAACCCACGGTCACATCGCTGCCACGACGGTGTTCAAGACCGCTACGCCACACGCATCCGTGACGCTTTGACCTGTGTAGAAGCGGTGCCCACGTGCCAACAGCCCTTCCTGGCCCACACATGGCCACCCCTGTGGGGTCTAAACCCGTGTACGTCCTGCGGGTAGACCGAAGCCCGCTTCGTTCAATCCCCACCCTCACGCCGTTGACCAGGACAAATACAGGAGTCCCGCGGGAGTACTAGTCGGCAGGGGTGTTTGTCAGGGAGAGTGTTACATCTCCCATGTCAGGCCCGCTCTGCATGTGAGCCGAAATCACCGTCGGGTGATCGTGTGGCGCTTTGAACCGAGGCACCAGGAAATTGAGAAGCTCGCGGTCTCTCTCGTCCGGAGTGTCTTCTGAGGTCCCTTCGAAGAATGATGTGAATCCGTGCACCTGGACCACACCACTATCCAGGGCGATGGCGTTCAGGTGGACTTCGATTCGGCATTCTCCTCCCCACTTGAACGGATCAACCCGAATCGCGCTCTCGTTGTCCCCCTGATTCAGCAGCTCCCTGACGTCACGGTGGTTGTCACGGAGAAATTCGTCACTGCCGAAGTTCTCGAAGTCCTTTCCAGCGGCTCTCACGGAGCCCATCAACAACCGAGGCATGGCTCACTCCCTCTATAGGTCGTCTTCGTCGTCGACGTCGAGGCGCCGATTAGAGACTGTCAGGAAGACATCCGCAGTGTCTTCTGCGCCAATATCGACTTCGTTGCGAAGCGAAACGTGATGTTGTCGGGAAGGGTTCGCACCGGTGGAACGCGGGACGGAGAAGTCGATGCTTTGCCTGTCCTCCAGCTCACCAGTCGTCTCGGAAGCGCCCTCGAAGAACCGCGCCTCTCCAGTGATCTTTGCCGACCCGTTATCCACGGCACGGGCGTTGAGTTCCACCTCGACGCGGCACTCGCCGCCCCACGAAACGGGCCTGATCTCAATGTTTTGTTCAGGTTGCCCCTCTTCGAGAACGATTTGGAAATCCCGAAGCTTGTCACTCGGGTGCTCATTCGCGGTGAAGTCCTCGTGGTCTACACCCTCCACGCGGGCTGTTCCCTGCAGCAGACGAGGCATACTGACACCCCTCGACTCGTTGAATTGTCGTTCGCTCAACCTCTGTGTTGCTGGTTTGGTTGCCCTGCAACATCAGGGAGTTCGAACGCTGTTCTTCTATTGCAACTCACCAACGGGGCAAGCGCAAACCGCAATTGTGGTCCTGCCGCTCAGACAGCGTTGCCGTTCGCTACGCAGTCGTCCGTCCCAAGCGATTCCTCCCTGGCGTGACTCGCGATAACGTGATTCGGTTGCGCCTTCCGCCTGGCGGCTCAGAAGCCCCAGCATGCGCAGATGAATCAGCGGTCCCGTCAACTGCCCATGCGGCAGGAGCGCCAGCGCCGCCCGCTCCGGCCTGTTCCATCCGGCGAAGCTGATACGCCACAGACGACGTGCTCGACAACCCGACCGCTGACCGACCTCCCGGACCGACGGGGCCTCCCCGCGCTCAGCGATCCCCCCGGTGATGCACCGCAGGATCCTCTCCTGCCGCTCGGTGAGGTGATCGACCACGGGCCTCCGCTTCCTCCTGCGCGCGGACCTGGCACCGCAGCTCCACCCGCGCCGCTGACGAGCGTCCCGGCTCGGTGCCCCAGAACGGATGCACGGCAAGACGGCAGGACAGTTGCACCAGACGGCGCCGCATGGCCGTGTAGGGAATTTGGCACTCGGCAAGCTCCGCATAGGTGCGGTTCCAGTCGCGCTGGGCCTGCCCGACGGATGGGATGTGCTGGACGATCCGCAATGAGTGGGGTTCTTGACGAGGTGGGGAAACTTCTATCACCGTCCGCTCTCTGGCTGGACGACAAGGCGAGGGTTAGTACCTCACGGCCCCGTGAAACCGCCGTACAGCAGCCCAGTACCGCAACCCCAGCAACCGTCCCGGTCCGCTAACGTCTCTCCGGGGCCTCGTAGCGGCCGGTATGACCGCCACTGACCGCTCTGGCTAGCTACGGATCAGAAGGTTGCAGGTTCGAATCCTGCCGAGTGCACAGCGGAGAAGAGGCCCCCGGAGTAATACAGGGGGCTCTTGTCATGATACCCACCAGTTTGTACCGGTGTGGTAATAGGCGTCCGCGG
>NZ_JBHXQO010000023.1:36319-99943 GCF_042717135.1 Streptomyces sp. NPDC058620 | reverse complement strand
GCTTCCTTCGGTCCCGTTTCACCGGGGCCCTCCGGGCGCTTCCCTTCGTTCTTGCGTTTCCGACTCTATCAGACTCTTTCGTGTCCGATTCCCGGCCGAAGCGGGTTTCGCCTTTCAAGGAATTCGCTTTCGCGGTTTCCCTTTCCGGCGAGTCCGACTCTATCAGCCATTCCCTGTTCCCTTTGACCAGTCCTGCAGGCATGCAGAAGCGGAATGGAGGGTTAGGATCTGGGCTTAATGGTCGCCGCCGACCCCCGACTCAATGTCGCGTTGGGGTCAGGCAGAAGTACGACAGTACAGGCCGCCGGGAGTCGAGGCAAATCGTTTCTGGTGCGCCTCTAGGTCCGCCAACCGGTAGGTCTCGGGCGGAACCGGGACTTCATATGACTTACCCTGCTGAGCAGTACGCCGTCCCCCATCAGCCGCGGCGGCGACACACGAAGCTCCACCCCCTGGGAGGCTCCCCATGACCAACGTGACGTCCCCTCTTGCCGGACGCGCCATCGGACTCACCGCGGTGCCGGACCCGGTCTTCTCCGGCGCCATGGTCGGCCCCGGAACGGCAATCGACCCCGTGCGCGAGCCGTCGGAGGCCGTGTCCCCGGTCGACGGCATCGTGGTCTCCCTTCACCCGCACGCCTTTGTCGTCGTCGACAGCGAAGGCCACGGAGTACTGACGCACCTCGGGATCGACACCGTCCAGCTCAACGGCGAGGGCTTCGTGCTTCTCGTCAACAAGGGCGACGCCGTCGTCCGGGGGCAGGGCATCGTTCGCTGGGACCCGGCTGCCGTGGAGGCGGCCGGCAAGTCGGCGATCTGCCCCATCGTCGCGCTCGAGGCCACCGCCGACTCCCTCTCCGACGTCCGCGAGGACGGCGACGTGAAGGTCGGCGACACACTGTTCGGCTGGCAGTAGCACTTTCGTAGACATAACGGCCAGTTGGACAACCGCCGCGGTGGTACGGCCACCGCACAACCGGAGACGGGTGAAATGGAGACAACGCTGCGAGGCGTCGGTGTGAGCCACGGTGTGGCGATCGGCGAGGTTCGGCACATGGGTACGGCGGTCCTCGAACCGCCTGCCAAGCAGATTCCCGCGGAGGAGGCCGAGCGCGAACAGGGGCGTGCTCGCCAGGCCGTGGAAGCTGTGGCCGCCGACCTGATTGCACGCGGCAATCTGGCCGGGGGCGAGGCTCAGCACGTGCTCGAAGCCCAGGCCATGATGGCGCAGGACCCCGAGCTCATCGCTGATGTGGACCGGCGTATCGCTGTCGGCAGCACCGCCGAGCGCGGTATCTACGACGCGTTCGCCGCCTACCGTGCGCTGCTGGCCAACGCCGGTGAGTACCTGGCGGGGCGGGTCGCGGACCTCGACGACGTGCGGAACCGGATCGTGGCCCGGCTGCTCGGTGTCCCGATGCCGGGCGTGCCGGACAGTGACGAGCCGTACGTGCTCATCGCGCGGGACCTGGCCCCGGCCGATACGGCTCTGCTCGACCCGACTCTGGTACTCGGGTTCGTTACCGAGGAGGGCGGGCCCACCAGCCACAGCGCGATCCTCGCGCGGGCGCTCGGTGTGCCGGCTGTCGTGGCGCTGCCCGGTGCCGGTGAGCTGGCCGAGGGCACGGTCGTCGCCGTGGACGGCTCGACGGGCGAGATCTTCGTCGATCCGAGCCCCGAGAAGCGTGCGGAGATGGAGAGCGCCGCCGCGGCCCGCAAGGCCGCGCTGTCCGCTTCGACCGGTCCCGGTGCGACCTCGGACGGGCACAAGATGCCGCTGCTCGCCAACATCGGCGGTCCCGGCGATGTGCCGGCGGCCGTGGAGGCGGGTGCCGAAGGCGTCGGGCTGTTCCGCACCGAGTTCCTGTTCCTGGACGACAGCAAGCAGGCGCCGTCCGAGGAGAAGCAGGTCGCGGCGTACCGCGCGGTGCTGGAGGCGTTCCCCGAGGGCCGTGTGGTCGTGCGGGTGCTGGACGCGGGTGCCGACAAGCCGCTGGACTTCCTGACCCCGGCGGACGAGCCGAACCCGGCGCTGGGCGTGCGGGGGCTGCGCAGTCTGCTGGAGCACCCCGATGTACTGCGGACACAGCTGACGGCGCTGGCGAAGGCCGTCGAGGGACTGCCGGTCTATCTCGAGGTCATGGCGCCGATGGTGGCCGACCGTGCCGACGCCAAGGCGTTCGCCGATGCCTGCCGCGAGGCCGGGCTGCAGGCGAAGTTCGGCGCGATGGTGGAGATTCCGTCCGCCGCGCTGCGGGCGCGCTCGATCCTGCAGGAGGTGGAGTTCCTGTCGCTGGGCACCAACGACCTGGCGCAGTACACCTTTGCGGCCGACCGTCAGGTGGGGGCCGTGTCCCGGCTCCAGGACCCGTGGCAGCCGGCGCTGCTGGACCTCGTCGCGCTGTCGGCCGATTCCGCCAAGGCCGAGGGCAAGAGCTGTGGTGTCTGTGGTGAGGCGGCCTCGGACCCGCTTCTCGCCTGTGTGCTGACCGGTCTGGGTGTCACCTCCCTCTCGATGGGTGCCGCGTCCATTCCTTACGTACGCGCGACGCTGGCGAAGCACACGCTGGCCCAGTGCGAGCGTGCGGCCGCCGCGGCGCGTGCGGCCGACTCCGCCGAAGAGGCGCGGAACGCCGCGCAGGCGGTGCTGTCGGGCGAGTAGTCCGGCGCAGGTGCTGGTCGAAGGGGCTTCCCGCCGATGGTGGCGGGAAGCCCCTTCGGCTTGTCAGTGGTGCGTTTCCGGTTCGTCGGCTCCGATGTCGAATCCGGCGCGGTATTCCACGCCCGATTCAGGGGCTACTGGTTCGCCCGTGTCGGCATCGGTGCAGTAGGCGCTGAAGACCTCTCCTTCGGTGAGGGGGACGAGGCTGCCGCGGATCAGCCGCCAGCCGTGGACCCGGTCCGGGGTGTCCGGGCCGCTCGTGCGGAGCACCACTCCCCCGCGGGCTTCCTGGGCGACGCCCACCGCGAGGACGGTGGCGAACTCGGCTCCTTCCGTCGAGTCGAGCCGCGCCGGGCCCGTGGGGCCGCACTCGGCGTGGAGGACGGCGAGGAGCTGCTCGTTCTCTGTGGGCGTGCTGCACACCATGTGGTGGGTGCCGGGGCCGGCTGTGGTCAGGAGCCGCGACAAGAGGTGCGAGGCCCGGTCGAAGGCTGCGCGTCCGATGTCCTGACCGCAGTCGACGCAGTCGCCGAGGCCGGCCAGGAGCATCGTGGCGTACTCCCACGTGGCCCGGCGGACGGCCCGGCTGACGAGGAGGGGAACCAGCGTGTCGATGGGCTGGCCCGTGTACGCGACGGTGGCGCCGCCCGCCGCGAGCTCTGCGGTGAAGCGGGTCCGGCTGGCGCCGCTGTCCGGATCGAGGTGCGATTCGGCGCAGAACTCCGCGTAGTCCTCGGGGTCGAAGAGGGCGACCGTGGTGTGCATGCCCTGGGCCGCGAGTGTTTTGAGCAGTCCTTCGACCTGCTGGAGATAGACGGTGTGGTCGTCGAAGGTGAAGCTGCGGTAGTGCCGCATCGCCGCGAAGTCCTGGCTGTCGACCAGGAGGCCGATCGTGCTGGGTGCTTCGCGGCGCAGCGCGCGCCGCATGGATGTGCTCTGCCTGTACTGCCTGGTGTGCGCCATGTGTCCCCCTGTGCGCTGTCGATCAATGCTCACTCAGCGTAATCAGGGGGACTGACAGTGGCTCCGCGGTGCGGGCGGTCACTGGCGTGTGCGGGCCAGGTCCACGTAGAAGTGGAGGAGTTCGAGGTTGTCGACGGAGCCCGGGTTGACGGCCTTGGCCAGGGGTGTGCCCTGGAGGAGGCGCTTGACCGGAACCTCGATGCGCTTGCCGGTGAGGGTGTGCGGGATGCCGGGCACCTCCATGACCTCGTCGGGCACGTGGCGTGGGGAGAGGTTCTCGCGGATGGTCCGCTTGATGGCGTCGCGGAGCTTGTCGTCGAGCGTGGCGCCTTCGGCGAGATGGACGAAGAGCGGCATCCAGTAGCCGCCGTCGGGCTCCTCCAGGCCGATCACAAGGGATTCGCGGATCTCGGGGAGCCGTTCGACCGCCTCGTAGATGTCGGCGGAGCCCATGCGTACGCCCTGGCGGTTGAGCGTGGAGTCCGAGCGGCCGTGGATGACGACCGAACCGTGGTCGGTCATCGTGATCCAGTCCCCGTGGCGCCAGACGCCGGGGTACATGTCGAAGTAACTGTCGTGGTAGCGGCTGCCGTCGGGGTCGTTCCAGAAGCGGATGGGCATGGAGGGCAGCGGGTTGGTGACGACGAGTTCGCCGACCTCACCGACGAGCGGCCGGCCCGCGGGGTCCCATGCCTGGAGGTCGGTGCCGAGGCAGGGGGCCTGGAGTTCGCCGATGTGGACGGGAAGCGTCGGGACCGCGCCGGCGAAGCAGCTGCAGACGTCCGTGCCGCCGCTGACCGAGGCGATCCAGAGGTCTTCGGCCACCTCGTCGTGGAGCCAGCGGAAGCCGTCGGGCGGCAGCGGGGAGCCGGTGGTGGCCACGCACTGCACGCGGGAGAGGTCGTAGTCGCGTCCGGGGTGGATTCCGGCCTTGCGGCAGGCCATGACGTACGCGGCCGAGGTGCCGAAGAGGGTGGCTCCGGTCTGTTCGGCGACGCGCCACTGGGCGCTGACGTCGGGGTGGCCGGGGCTGCCGTCGTACAGCACGACGGTGGTTCCGGTGAGCAGGCCGGAGACGAGGAAGTTCCACATCATCCAGCCGGTGGAGGTGTACCAGAAGAGGCGGTCGTCGGGGCCGAGGTCGCAGTGCAGGCCGATCTGCTTGAAGTGTTCGAGCAGGATGCCGCCCTGGGACTGGACGATCGCTTTGGGAAGTCCGGTGGTGCCGGAGGAGTACAGCACCCAGAGCGGGTGGTCGAACGGGACCTGCTCGAATACGGGCTCGATGTCCGCGGAGGTGAGGGCGGACCATTCGAGGGTGCCGTCGGGCGCGTCCGTGCCGAGCAGCGGGATGTGGACGACCGCGCGCAGCGTGGGGAGCTCGCGGCGCAGTTCCGCGACGGTGTCGGTGCGGTCGTGTTCCTTGCCGCCGTAGCGGTAGCCGTCGACGGTGAACAGGACGACGGGTTCCACCTGCTGGAAGCGGTCGAGGACGCTGCGGGCGCCGAAGTCGGGGGCGCAGGAGGTCCATACGGCGCCGACAGCCGCGCTGGCGAGGAAGGCGACGACCGCTTGGGGGATGTTGGGGAGGTATCCGCTGACCCGGTCGCCGGGTGTGACGCCGAGTGCGCGGAGTTCCGCGGCGAGGGAGCCGACCTGGCGGCGCAGGGCCGACCAGCTGACCGGCACCTGCGTGTGGGTCTCGTCCACGTGGAGCAGGGCGGGGGCGTCGGCTCGGAGGGGGTCATCTGCGGTGCGCAGGGCGTGCTCGGCGTAGTTGAGGGTGGCGCCGGGGAACCACTGGGCGCCGGGCATCGAGCGTGCGCCGATGACGGTCTCGTACGGGGTGGAGAACCGTACGTCGAACCAGTCGGCGACGGCCTGCCAGAAGGTGTCGAGCTCGTCGACCGACCAGCGGTGCAGTGCGGCGTAGCCGCCCTCGGCCGGTGCTCCGTACCGTCCGGCCGCCCAGTTCTGGAAGCGGGTGACGGCCGCGGCGGCGATGCGGTCGGCGTCGGGCTGCCACAGGGGGGCTTCTTCGGCACGTGCGGTCATGGGTCGGCTCCCTGGCTGTACGGGTACGCGGGGTGGGCGTGTCGCGCGCACGTGCTGGGGTGTGCGCGTGAGCGGCTTTTACGGACGATGCCATGTGATCGTCTTTCGCACCAGGGTCGCCCGGCCATGGTTGCCCGTCCCGTTATGTGGTCCGGCCACGGGTGAACGGAAGTTGAACGCAGCCCGTTCCGGCACGGCCGGCTGGCAGGGTGGGCCGTATGGACGGTCGTGACCTGGTGCGCTCGGTGAAGATGGTCGGTTCGGTACGGGGGCTGCGCACGGTGCGCACGGCCTGGCGGCACCGGCGGGCGGATGCGCGGGCGCTGCCGCCGCGCGGGGCGGAGCGGGCGAGGGTGCCGGGCCTGTTGACGGGGGCGGAGCCGGGGCCCGGCGGGGGTGTCGTGAGGTTCGCCCGTTCGGAGCTGCGGATACGTGTCGCGGCGGGCGGTGCGGTGTTCTGGGCCTGGGACGGGGCGGAGGCGTTGCCGTCGTACGCCTTGCCCGGTCCCGAGCCGGAACCGGACCCGCGGGCCGCGCTGGAGCCGGACAAGGACGGCGGCTGGCAGGTGGTCTCGGAGCGGTTGACGGTGGCGGTGTCGCGGCACGGGGCGGTCGAGCTGCGTACGCCCGGTGGGCTCGTGCTCCGGCGGGAGCTGCCGCCGCGCTGGTGGGAGCCGGTGGCGGGAGGTGCCGCGCGGTGGGTCCAGCGGTCCGAGGTGCCGGCCGACGCACGCTTCTTCGGGCTGGGCGGGCGGGCTCGTGGCGCACGGCTGCCTGCGGGCGTGTACCCGTTGTGGAATCCCGGTCCGGGCGGGGGTTCCGGGCCCGGTGACGGTCCGGGGGGTCTCACGATGCCCGTCCACCTGGTCGTGTCCGACGCGGGCACGCACCTGATGTTCCACGACAACGCGTGGGCGGGTCAGGTGACCTTGGGTGAGGGCGAGGAGGGTGCGGGCTCCGGGCATGACAGGCCGGGGACCTGTGAGGTGCGGATGGACGGTGGTCCCCTCCGGTGCTGGGTCGTCGCGGGGACCCCGGCTCGGGTGCTGCGGGGCTGGACGGCGTTGACCGGCGCTCCGGCGCTGCCGCCGTCCTGGGCGCTGGGTGCGCAGCATGCCGGACCGGGCTCCGGCGGTGAGGAGGAGGTGCGCCGGATCGTGGCGGGCTACCGGGAGCGGGGGATGCCGCTGTCCGTACTCCACCTGGATGCCGGTCAGGGCGGGAGTCGGCAGGTGTCCGGTGTCGGTCCCGGAAGGTTTCCGGGTCTGCCCCGGCTCGCGAAGGAGCTGAGGGATGACGGTGTCCGGCTGGTGTCTGCCGTGGAGCCCGAGGTGCCGGTGGAGCCGGGGAACGCCGTGTTCGACGGCGGAGGGCGGATCGGGGCGGCCGGTGCGTACGTCCGTGACGCCGCCGGGGGTGCGGTGCGGGGTACGGGGCGGGCCGGCGCGTGCGTCTATCCGGACTTCACCGATCCGCTCGTGCGGGAGTGGTGGGGTGCGCTGCACGAGGAGCGGCTGGAACAGGGGTTCTCCGGGGTGTGGCACGAGCCGGGTGCCCTGTCGGACGGGCGCGGTCCGGCGCTTCCGCTGTCGGCGCGGTACGCGCTGGAGGGTCGCGGTGGTGATCATCGCGAGGCGCACAACGTGTACGGCCTGGCCATGGCGCGTGCCGGGTACGAGGGGCTGCGGCGGCTGCGGCCGGACGAGCGGCCGTTCGTGGTCTCGCGTTCCGGTTGGGCGGGGGTTCAGCGGTACGGGGGCGTCCGGTCCGGTGAGGTGGCGGGCGGCCGGCCGGGGCTGCGGGCCTCGCTCGCCCTGGTTCTGGGTCTCGGGCTGTGCGGAGTGCCGTACTCGGGGTCCGAGGGGGGTGGGGCGGAGGAGTCGGACGAGCTGTATGTGCGCCGGCTCCAGCTGGATGCCTTTCTGCCGCTGTTCCGCACCGGTGCGGCCGTGGGCCGGGGCGGGCGGGAGCCGTGGGAGTCCCGGGCGCAGGTCCTTGAATACGCGCGGGCCGCGTTCGGCGGGCGTGAGCGGCTGCGCCCGTACTTCGTGACGCTGGCTCAGGTGGCCCGGCTGACGGGCGCCCCGTATGTACGGCCGGTGTGGTGGGGTGCGCCCGGCGACCGGGCGCTGCGGGACTGCGAGGACGCATTCCTGCTGGGCGACGCGCTGCTCGTGGCGCCGGTGCTGGAGCCTGGGACGGAGCGGCGTGCGGTGCGGCTGCCGCGCGGGCGCTGGTACGACACGGCGACCGGGGAGGCGTACGAGGGGCCCGGGCAGGTGCTGGTGGACGCGCCGTTGTCCCGGATTCCGGTGCTGGCGCGGGCCGGTGCGGTGATTCCGGTGCGGGGTGGCGAGGGCGGTCTCGAACTGGAGGTGTGGGCTCCGCCGGCAGGCCGTACGGGCGGGGGCCTGGTGGTGCGGGACGCGGGTGACGGATGGGCGCGGGCGGCGGTCGAGCGGTACACGTCGCGGATGGCGGGCGGGCACGTGGTGGTCGAGCGGGACGGTGGGGAGGAGGGGGCGGCTGTCCCTCCGTTGCGGGTGCGGGGGCTGTAGCGGGGGTGCGTCGCCCGGTGCCGGGCGGTCAGCCGTACTGGCCGGCGAACCAGGCTCGGGCGGCCCGGGTGTGCAGGGGGAAGGCCAGTTCCCGGGCGGCGCGCAGCACTTCGTAGCCGTCGGTCTCGTCGGTCGGTACGGAGGGCGGAAGGGCGGCGGCCGGGCGTGGGGGCAGCAGGCCGAAGAGCAGCAGGTGACCGTCGGGGCTGCTCATCGCGTCGGCCAGGCGGACATCGTGCTCGGGGGCCTCGATGCCGGTTTCCTCGCGGAGCTCCCGTACCACCGCGTGGCGCCAGTCCTCCGTGTGGTCGACGAAGCCGCCGGGGAGCGCCGTTCCGCCCTGCTGCGGCGGGATGGTGCGGGTGATGACGACGAGTCCGCCGCCGTGCGCGTCGGTGACGGGGAGCAGGGCCACGGCGACCGGCAGCGGATTGCGGTAGGCGGTGGCGCCGCATGCCGCGCAGGTCCGGGGCCAGGCAGCGGCCATCCGCGCCGGGTACGGCGTACCGCAGCTGCCGCAGTGCGAGTCCCGGGCGGCCGTCGTGGGCGGGTTCGTGGGTACGGACACGGGCGGACTGTATCCGATCACTCTTCCGCGGGGGCACGGGAGCTGATAGACGATGTGGCCATGACAGGAATTCGCACCACTTTCCGCGTTCTGGCGGCCACGGCCGCCACCCTGCTCGCCGTGACCGTCGCCGCCCCGGTGGCCGGGGCCTCACCCGAACCGAAGGCCCCACGGGAGTTCGCCTCGCTGCGCTCCGTCGATCCGACGATCATTCAGGAGATGCGCTACACCACCGCCCACAACTTCCTGGGGGCGCCCGTCGACGGCTACCGGCAGCCGGTCTGCATCCTGACCCGGCCCGTCGCCCGCGCGCTGCACGAGGCGCAGACGCGGCTGCTGCGCCAGGGCTATTCGCTCAAGGTGTACGACTGCTACCGGCCGCAGCGGGCGGTGGACCACTTCGTTCGCTGGGCGAAGGATCTCGACGATCAGGCGATGAAGGACGAGTTCTACCCGCTGGTCGACAAGACGCGGCTGTTCGAGGACGGTTACATCGCGGAGAAGTCCGGCCACAGCAGGGGCAGCACCGTGGACCTGACCCTGGTGAAGCTGCCGGCGCTGCCCACCAGGCCGTATCTGCCTGGCGAGGCGCTGACGCCCTGCTACGCGCCGCAGGCCGAGCGCTTCCCCGACAACTCGGTCGACATGGGGACGGGTTACGACTGCTTCGACACCCTGTCGCACACCGACGACCCGCGGATCCAGGGGGTCCAGCGCGCCAACCGTCAGTTGCTGAAGCAGACGCTCGCCGGTCTGGGCTTCGTGAATCTGGCCGAGGAATGGTGGCACTTCACCTTCAAGCCGGAGCTCTTCCCCGACACCTACTTCGACTTCCCGGTATCGAAGCGCTCCATCGCGGGGCACTGAGTCCCGGCTCCGTCGAACGGACGGCCGGGACCACCCCCGTGGGCTCCGGTCCGTCCGTTCTCCTCTTCGGACGCGGACGGGCCGTATCCGGTTGCCTTTCCAGCCATTACGGTGCCCGTATGTCACAGCAGACGTTCGATTCGTACGAGGAATTCTGGCCCTATTACGTGGCGATGCACTCCCGGGCCGCGACCCGCTGGGTGCATCTGACCGGCACGTTGACCGGTCTCACGATCGCCGCCTACGGGCTGGCACGCGGGAAACGGCGGTACGCGGCGGCGCTGCCGCTCATCGGGTACGGGACCGCCTGGCCGGCGCACTTCTTCATCGAGAAGAACAACCCGGCCACGTTCGGGCACCCCGCGTGGTCGCTGCGCGGTGACGTGCAGATGATCCGGATGATGCTCGCGGGCCGGGACGCGGAGCTGGCCGAGACCGCTGCCAAGTGGCTCGCCGGGAACCGCTGACCGTGGCACACTTCTGACGTTCCGTCAGATCCAGTGTCGGGGAGGGGCTTTGTCGCGCACGCGCACACCCGTGGTGGCCGGTTGGTTCACCGAGGACAGCACCGATGAGGACTTCCGGCTGCTGGGGACCCGCTGTTCGGGCTGCCGGACGGTCTTCTTCCCCCGCGAGGACCGCTTCTGCCGCAACCCGGGCTGCGCCGGCGGGGAACTGGCCGAGGTGCCCCTCTCCAAGCGGGGCACGGTCTGGTCGTTCACCGACGGCCGGTACCGGCCCCCGGCCCCGTACGTCTCCGATCCCGATGTTCCGTGGGAGCCCTGCACACTGATCGCCGTCGAGTTGGCCGCCGAGCGCATGGTCGTGCTGGGGCAGGCGGCACCGGGGGTGGGGGTGGCGGATCTGGCGGTCGGGATGACGGTCGAGGCGGTGCCCGGCGTACTCGGTGGGCATGACGGGGCAACCGGGAGCGGGGCCTCACGGGCGACGTGGAACTGGCGGCCCGTCCCGGCCCCGGGCGGCTCGGCATGACCGGCGACGTGGCGGTCCTCGGGGCCGGGATGCATCCGTGGGGCAAGTGGGGGCGCAACTTCGTCGAGTACGGCAGGGTCGCCGCGAAGGCCGCGCTCGCCGACGCGGGCCTCGACTGGCGGGACGTGGGCTCGGTGGTCGGCGCGGAGACGGTGCGCGGCGGCTATCCGGGGTACGTGGCGGGAGCGACGTTCGCGCAGGCGCTCGGCTGGCAGGGCGCGCGCGTGACCAGTGTGTACGCGGCCTGCGCCTCGGGGGCCCAGGCCGTCAACGCCGCCCGCGCCCAGATCCTCGCGGGCCTGGCCGACGTGGTGCTCGTGGTGGGGGCGGACGCTGCGCCGAAGGGCTTCTTCGCTCCGGCGGGCGGCGACCGGCCAGACGATCCCGACTGGCTGCGCTTCCGCATTCTTGGAGCGACGAACCCCGCCTACTTCGCGCTCCACGCCCGGCGCCGGATGGCCCTGCACGGGGACACGAGCGAGGACTTCGCCCTGGTCAAGGTCAAGAACGCGGCGGCGGGCGCCCTGAACCCCCTCGCCCGGTACCGCGCTCCCGTGACCACCGCGCAGGTCGCGGCGTCCGCCGTGGTCGCCGATCCGCTGCGGCTCCTCGACATCTGCGCCACGTCCGACGGTGCGGCGGCCCTGGTCCTGTCCGGCATGGACTTCGCCAGACGCCACGGGGCCGTCGACCCGGTCCGTATCCGCGCGGTCTCGACCGTCACCCCGACGTTTCCGAGGGAGGTGCTGGATCTGCCGGACATCGCGACGGATTCCGCGGTGGCGGTGGAACCCGCTCCCGGGAGTTTCCGTGCGTCGATCGCCCGGGCCGCGTACGAGGAGGCTGGCATCGGCCCGCAGGATCTCTCGCTCGCCGAGGTGTACGACCTCTCCACCGCGCTGGAACTGGAGTGGTACGAGGACATCGGGCTGTGCGCACCGGGTGAGGGCGCGAAGCTCGTGCGCGAGGGAGTGACCGCGCTCGGTGGGCGCGTTCCGGTCAACCCGAGCGGGGGGCTGGCCTCCTTCGGGGAGGCGGTGCCGGCCCAGGCGATCGCCCAGGTCTGCGAGCTGACGTGGCAGTTGCGCGGGACCGCGGGCGGGCGACAGGTGCCGGGCGCCCGCGCCGGGATCACGGCGAATCAGGGGCTGTTCGGGCACGGCTCGGCCGTGATCGCGGTGCGCTGACACCGGGGCGGGTCCGCGCGGCCCGTACCCCCTACGACCGCGCGGCCCGTACCCCGGTCGGGGTACGGGCCGCGTGCGGCGCCGGGTGTCAGGTGGTCGCGGGTTCCCGGAGCCTGTCGGCGCGGGCCATCGCGTGCTCCACCACCGCGACCAGCACGTCCCGTACGGACGGACGGTCGCGTGCGTCGCACAGGAGCACCGGCACCTCGGGGTCGAGGTCGAGCGCCGCCTGCACCGTTTCGATGGGGAACCGGTCGGCACCCTCGAAGCAGTTGACGGCGACGGCGAACGGGATCGCCCGGCGCTCGAAGTAGTCGACCGCCGCGAAGCAGTCCTCCAGCCGTCGCGTGTCCGCGAGGACGACGGCGCCCAGGGCGCCCTGGGACAGTTCGTCCCACAGGAACCAGAAGCGGTCCTGTCCCGGCGTGCCGAACAGATAGAGCACCAGGTCCTCGCGCAGCGTGATGCGGCCGAAGTCCATGGCCACCGTGGTGGTGGTCTTCGCCTCGACGCCCGCGAGGTCGTCCACCGGACGGCCTGCTTCGCTCAGCCTCTCTTCCGTACGCAGCGGTCTGATCTCACTGACCGCTCCCACCATGGTCGTCTTGCCCACTCCGAAGCCGCCCGCCACCAGGATTTTCAGGGTAACGGGCTCGACGGGCCGCCTCTTGCGGCTAGAGCGCCCGAAGGCCATTGATCACCTCGCGAAGAATGTTCGCGTCCGGCAGCTCGGCCGGCGGAACGGGACGGGTTACGTGCACCAGCTCGTCCTCCACGAGATCACCGACCAGGACCCGGACCACCCCCACGGGGAGATCGAGACCGGCCGCGAGTTCCGCGATCGACTGGGGCATGTCACTGCAGAGTTCGACGATCTCCACGTGTTCCGGGGAGAGCGTCTGGTCCCGGCCGGGATCGTCGGCCGCCGGTTCGGGGACGACGATCGCGATCAGGTCGAGGCGGTGGCGGGACGCGCTGCTGGTACGCCCCCGGGTCATCGCGTACGGGCGGACCACCGGCCCCGCGTCGGCGTCGTACCAACGCGAGGACTGCGAGACGGTGGACGCGGCCGGAGGTCCGGAGGCGGCGCCCCGGGAGGAGTCAGCGCTCATGCCATCCACTCACCCTCCGGCGGGCAGACCGGTCGTCCGGGGGGCGTTGGCCAGGTGGGCCCCCACGCGCTTGACCATCAGCGTCATCTCGTACGCCACCTGGCCGACGTCGGAGTCGGAGTCGGCCAGGACGGCGAGGCAGCTGCCGTCGCCTGCCGCGGTGACGAAGAGGAACGCCTCGTCGAGCTCGACGACGGTCTGGCGCACCCGGCCCGCGTCGAAGTGGCGGCCCACGCCCTTGGCGAGGCTGTGGAACCCGGACGCGACCGCTGCCAGGTGCTCGCTGTCCTCACGGGTCAGGTCCTTGGACGTGCCGGTGGCGAGACCGTCGCTGGAGAGCACCAGCGCCTTGTGGATGCTGCCGACGCGATCGACGAGTTCGTCGAGGAGCCAGTTGAGTTCGCCGGAGCCGTGGCGGCTCCCGTTGGATGCTGCGGCGTTCGGTGCGGTCATGGACCGTCCCCTCCCGGAGTGGTTCCTGGTGCTGCCTCGCCGCGGCCGGCCACGTCTTCGGCGTTCTCTCGCCGGCCACGCTGCCAGCCACGTTGTAGCGAAGCCATGCGATTGCGTACTTCTTCCGCGTCGCGTTCGAGATCGTCGGCGGCGTCCGCGGGGGCGTGGCCGGGAGTCCGGTGCCCGGATTCCTCCCGGAGCTGGGGGGCGAGGCTGGCCTGCCGGACCCGGCGGGGCAGACCGCCCACGGTCTCCCGCACCGGTTCCGCCGCCGGGGCGGCCGGCCGGTCCGTCGTCGGGGGCGGTGCGGGGAAGCCGTCGGGGTGGGAGCGGCCCTCCTCATCCACCAGGCGGCCCCGGTCGGTGACCAGGGTCGGCGGCTTGCGGCGCGGCAGGGGGACGGGGCCCGCCGGGCGCATCGGGCGGACATCGGCCTCGCGTGTGCCGGTCTGGTCGGCGGCCTGCTGGTGCTGCTCGCGGTCGGCGTCGCGGCGCAGGTCCCGTGCCCGGAAGATGCCGCCGCGTTCGCTCTCGGTGTCCTCCAGGTCGGCGACGCCGTCGAGTACGGGGCCGAGGGCCGGATCGTACTCCGGGTCGACGGCCCGGCCGGGCCCCTGCGGGAAGCCCAGGGCGTCGAGCGGTCCTTCGAGTTCCACGGGGCCGTCGAGGACGGAGGGTCCGGTGAGTCCGGTGGGTACGGGGGACAGGGCGGAGGAGCGGGCGCCCTCCTTCGTACCGCTGCCGGAGACGTCGTCCTGCGGTGCGCCGTCCTTGGGGGACCGGCCATCGCCCGCGGCGTCGATGCGCGGGCGCCCGGCGCCGATCGCCCGCTCCGCCCGGCGGTCGAGGCGGAATCCGGTGCCGTGGGTGTCCGGTGCGTCGGTCAGCAGGGCGGCCGGGATGAACACGACCGCGGTGGTCCCTCCGTACGGGGACCGCTGGAGCGAGACGCGTACGTTCTGCCGCTGGGCGAGCCGGCTGACCACGAAGAGCCCCAGCCGGTCGGTGTCGGAGAGCTCGAAGTCGGGGGTCTCGGCCAGCCGGAGGTTGGCGTCCAGGAGGACCTCGGGTGCCATGCCGAGGCCCCGGTCGTGGATCTCCAGCGTGAAGCCGTTGGCGACGCGCTCGCCGTGCACCTGGACCGCGGTGTGCGGGGGCGAGAACACGGTGGCGTTCTCCAGGAGTTCGGCGATCAGGTGGGTGAGGTCGGCCACCGCGGGGCCGCCCACGCCGATGCGCGGCAGTCGTCGGACCTCGATGCGCTCGTAGTCCTCCACCTCCGCGACCGCCGCCCGTACCACGTCCATCAGCTGGATCGGCTTGCGCCACTGGCGGGAGGGGGCGGCCCCGGAGAGGATCACGAGGCCCTCGGCGTGCCGCCGCATGCGGGTGGTGAGGTGGTCGAGACGGAAGAGGTCGGCGAGTTCGTCGCTGTTCTCGGTGCGGCGCTCCATGGCGTCCAGGAGCGTCAACTGGCGGTGCAGGAGGACCTGGTTGCGGCGGGCGAGGTTTACGAAGACCTCGGAGACGCCGCGGCGCATGTCGGCCTGCTTGACCGCGGCCTCGACGGCGGCCCGCTGGAGCGTGTTGAGCGCCTGGCCGACCTGGCCGATCTCGTCACGCTCGTACTGGAGGTGCGGGGCCTCGGTCTCGACGTCCACCTGTTCGCCCGCGGCGAGCCGGCGCATCACGCTGGGCAGTCGCACACCGGAGACCTCGTGGGCGTCCTTGCGGAGCCGGGAGAGGTCGCGGACGAGCTCGCGGCCGATGCGTACGGAGACGAAGACGGAGACGAGCAGCGCGAGGAAGCCGAGCACACCGGCGATCCCCGCCTGGATCAGGACCCGGTAGCCGGCGGGTTCGGCGCGGTCCTGGAAGCGGTTGGTCATCTCGGTGGTGTCGTTGCCGAGCCGGTCCAGCACCGGCTCGGCCACCTGCTGCCACCGCTCCGCGTCGACGCTGCCCGGCCGCTTGAAGGGGCCCGCGCCGATGAGCGTCTTCTCGGCGCTGCGCAGGGGTTCGGTGCCGGGGCTGCCCCAGTACTGCTCCACGCGGCGGCGTTCGGAAGAGGGCAGGAGTTCGAGGTTCACCTCGTACAGCAGCTTGCGGCCGGCGACCAGGTCGGAGGCCGCGCGCAGCTCTCCGGCGTCGAGCCGGCCCGCGATGAGTCCGGAAGCGATCAACGCGTCCTCGCGGGACAGCATTTCGCGTGCGCGGGAGATCCCGATCAGCGCCCTGACCTGCTTGTCCATCGACACGTTCTCCATCGTGTGGAGACCGTTCAGGAAGCGGTAGCAAGGGTCGATGAGCCGGTTGTAGAAGTCCAGGGCCCGGTCGCGGTCGATGGTGCGCCGCTCGACCGACTGCCGCAGGGCGTCCAGGCCGTCGACGGCGCTGAGGATCGAGTCGAGCCTGTTCTCGGCGTCCGGGCGCAGCGCGTCGCGGATGTCCTTCTCGTGCGCGCTCTCCCTGACGTCCGCCACGACGCGGTCGGTGGCGGCGCGTTGGCGGCGCAGGAGGGGCAGGGCGTCGGAGGCCCGGGGATCGGCGAGGAAGATCAGTGTCTGGCGCCGTTCGCTCTGGACGGCACGGACGGTGTCCTCCAGCGGGTGGCCGACCTTCTCCATGATGGAACCGGCGCCCATGAGCTCGCCGGCTTCACGGCCCGTGATGTAGGTGGCGAACACCCAGAGGCCCGTGAGGGAGACGAGCGGCACCATGAGCAACGCCACGATCTTCCTGCGGATGGACTTCCCGCGAAAGCGCATGGCCTCCCCCAGCTCGGCCCCGCGTCGCGGGGGTGGTTTACGTCGGTGGCTCGCCAGGTCCTTGTCGCTGACCGGTCGGCGTTCCGTCGGCATCCGTCAACAAACGGCGCGAGCCTACTACTGACACCCTGACAACTCGAAGGCGTGTCCGGACGAATTTCGGCCGCCCTAACATGACTTGATCATGAGTTGTCCTGGTATTCCCGGAGATGGAATTCACGAAAGCGACAGCTGGCCCCGTGTGGACCGACCCGTGCGCGACACGGGCAGTTGGCTGGAATTCTTCGTTTCCCGGCCTCCAGGGCCTGATGACTCACTTCCGCGGGAATCTTCACGGCCTGGCATTCGTCCCTCTGTACGGGGCAGGGAGTTATATGGGTGCGTACGGCAGGGCAGCAGGTTCCGCCCGCGTAGAACGTCCGTGATCCGGGCAGCCACCCTGAAGTCGGACAGCGGTGGGGAGTTGAAGGTTTCTTGGACACGGAAGAGCGTCGGAGCGAGCAGTCGTCGGAGCGGTCGGCTCGGATTCCGCGGCAGCTCTGGGTGGAGGAGCCCGCGGTGCGGCGGAGAATGCCGGACCCGGTGCGCGCGGCTGCCGTGCGGGCCGTGCTCATCACGTCGGTGACCCTCATACAAGCGATGGTGGCGTTCCTGAGCACCATGACGGGCTCCTGGCTGGCCTTCCCGATGATGCTCAGCAGTGTGGGCAGCACGGTGGTCGCGACGTGGTCGGTCCTGGACGTGTGGGTCACGCGGCAGGTGTGGAACCAGCGCAACGGTGTGGTGTCCGTGCCGAGCAGCACGGCGCGGCGGATGCGCCGTGAGCGGCGCCGGGCCCGGCGGACGGCCAGGAGCGCGGCGCGACAGGCCACGCGGATACGCCGCCGGGGCGCGGGCGGCCTTTCCCGGGCCTGACGGGCCCGGGCCCCCGGGCCCCCGGGCCTCGGACCCCCTGCCCCGGGCCACGGGCCCCGGCCGAGTTTCGGGCCGGGCCGGGCCGGGAGTATGCGGAGCCCTTCCGGGACTAGGCGGAGCCCTTCAGGGCTTCCTTCCGTGCTTCGGCCCGGATCGCCTGTGCCTGGGCCGCTGCCTCGGCGGCCTGCGGGCTGCGCTTGAACATCCGGGTCGCGGTGATCTCGCCGTGGACCGTCTCCACGTCCGGGTCCTGCTGCGGCAGTCCGGGCCGCAGGTGCTCCTCCACGCTGATGTACTTCAGCCCCGCCCGCAGGTCGGCGTCGTTACGGAGACGGATGACCAGGGGGAATTCGGCGAGCGCCGTGGTGTCGAACAGGCCGGTCGTGTAGAGCAGCTGGACCCCCAGCGCGTCCGACACCGCCCGCTGGAGCTCCAGCAGGTAGGTGGCGTTGGCGCGGCCGATGGGGTTGTCGAGGAACAGGGTGCCGGCGTGCCGGTGGCGGTCCCGGCCCCGGTCGTTGCTGCGGAGCGCCGCCATCGTGCAGTACAGGGCGATCGCCGCCGTGAGCAGCTGGCCCCCGGAGAAGACGTCGCCCATCTGTCCGACCGGGACGCGTTCGGCACGCAGCACGGCGTCCGGCTTGAGGATCTCCACCGCGATGCCCTTGGGTTCGAGGGCTGCCTGAACTCCGCGCAGCAGCAGGGACATGCCGTCCCGGCGCAGGTCGGAGTTCTTCTTGAGAGCGGCGTGCGTGGCCTCGTCGATGACCTCGCCGAGCCGTTCGGTGAGTGTGGCCTGGTCGGGTTCCTCGAAGCGGATCCGCAGGAACTCCTGGCCCGACCACTCCCCCAGCCCCTCGGGGAGCTGGGACAGCCGCTGCGCCGAGCGGAGGGTGGCGAGGGCGGACTCCACGAGCCCGCGGAGGCGGTCGACGATGGAGTCGCGGTTGCGCTCCAGCTGGGCCATCTCGTCGGTGAGGACGCGGAGACGGGGCGCGAAGGCGGCGGCCCACTTCTCCGCGTGCTCGGGCAGGGCCGAAGCCGGGAGTTCCCGGATCTGCTGGCGCGCGGGGGTGCGGACCTGCTCGTACCGGGTGGAGTTGGCGTGCCGTACGAGCACGTCGCTCGCTTCCCGTACGGCGGTCTCGGCGGCCGACAGGTCGGCGGCGCAGCCGCGCAGGGAGCGGCGGGCCTCGGCGGCCGACTGCCGGGCCTCGTCGAGGGTGCCGGGGTACGGCTCGGGGCCGTCGGTCTCGTCGTCGGTGCCGTGGTCCCGGAGCAGGTCGCGCAGGAGGGCCGCCGTCTCCTCGAAACCGCCGGCCGAGTCCTCCGCGGTGCGGTGCGCGTGAAGCAGTTCGGAGTGGGCGGCGCGGGCGGTGTCCAGGGCGCCGGTGGCGGACGCCAGTTCGGCCGTGGCCGTGCGGAGCAGGCTCTGGGCCTGTTCGGCATCGGCCGGGACGAGCTCGTCCGGCAGTTCGGTGTGGTGGGGCTCCTCGTCGACGGGGGCGAGCCGTTCGGCCTCGCCGCGGAACCGGCCGAGCTGCTCGCTGGCCGCGGACGCCCGGGTCTCCAGGAGCTGGACCAGGGACTCGGCGCGGGAGGCCGCGGCCTGCCGGGACGGGCCGTCGGCGCCGTCGGTGCCTTCGAGGAGCTGGGCGGCGCGGGTACGGACCTTGTTGGTGAGGCGGTCGAGCTCGGCGAGCGCGGCACTCTCGTCGCTCTCGGCGCGGGCCTGTTCGGCGCGCAGATCGGCGCCGACGCCGACCTTCTCGTACAGCTGGGAGGCCGCGCGGTACGCCTCGCGCAGGGCGGGCAGCGAGGCACGGGCGGCCTCGCCCTCCGGTTCCGGGAGCTGCTCCGGCGCACCGGCGATCTCGGCACGCTCGGCGCGCAGGGCGCGGGCGGTACGCCGGGCGTCGTCGCCGGCGCGCTGGGCAGCGCGGCGGTCCTCGTCGGCGGCGCGTGCCAGGTCCAGGCAGGTCGTGGCCCGGGCCTCGGATTCGGCTGCCTCGTCGACGAGTTCACGCAGCCGGGTCTGCCAGCGGGCGCGTTCGCGCAGGCGGTGGGCGAGGCCGGCGAGGGCGTCGGCCGCCCGGCGGGCGCGCTGGGCGGTCTCCTGGCGTTCCTCACGGACGCGGGCGGTGTCGGCGGCGGCTTCGTCCGCCTCTGCGCGGACCGCGCGGGCTTCGGCGAGTGCGGCCTGGGCGGTTTCGGCGGCCGTACGGGCCGTGTGTGCGGCCTCGGCCAGTTCGGTGAGCCTGCCGGGCGGGCAGTCGGACCGCCAGGAGCCGATGCGGGCGGCGAGGGAACGGTCGGCGGTGAGCCGGGCCGCCAGGGTCCGGATGTCCTCGTCGCGGGCGGCGGTCCGGTGCCTGAGCGCCTGCCGCTCCTCGTCCGCCGCGTGCTCATCGTGCATCGCGGGGTTCGGCGGGACGAGGAAGACCCCGTCCGTGGCGTCGCCGGCTCCCGGGGCGGGGACGGGGGCGAGGAGCGCGGCGGCCGTACCGACGGCCACCGCCGAGCGGGGCAGCAGGGCGGCGGCGCCCAGCACCTCGCGGGCGCGGGCGTGGGATTCGGGGTCGGTGATCACGACGCCGTCGACCAGTTCGGGGCGGGCCGCGAGAACCGACGCGTGGTCGGCGGGGTCGACGGCCTGGGCGAGGTAGCGCCAGCCGGGGAGGGCGGGGATGCCGTGCTCGCCCAGGTACTCGACGGTGGCCAGAACGTCGGGGCCGGGCGGCAGCAGACCTCCGTCGCCGAGCGCGCCGAGAATCCGCGCGTCGTCGGCGGCTGCCGTGCGGAGCTCGAAGAGCCTGCGTTCGGCGGCGGTGATGCCCTGATCGAGCAGCTCGCGCAGTTCGTCCGCGCTGCCGTCGAAGTCCTCGGCGGTGAGGGCCTGTCCGGTGGCGCGGACCTGTCCGGTGGTGACGGGTTCGGCGACGGCGACCTGCCCGCCGGGGCCGGACGCGGCGGGGTGGGAGGCGTCCCCGGGAACCGGACGGCCTTCCTGTGTACCGCTGCCGTGCGACTCGTCCGGCTCGGAGGCGTCGCCGCCGGTTCCCTGACGCGGCCTGGGCACGCCCGCGGACTGCGCCGAGGGCAGGCCGAGGAGATCGGCGAGGCGGTGGTCGGCGGCGATGGACTCGGCCGCCCTGAGTTCCGCCTCGTACGACTGCTCGGCCGCCTGCGCCCCGTCGGAGGCCCGGGCGGCGGCGAGTTCGGCCCGGCTCTCGGCCGCCCCCGCTTCCCTGGCGCGGTCCGCCGCCGCCCTGGCCGCTTCCCTGGCGGTGTCCCAGGCGGCGACGGCCGCCTGCTCCGACTCGCTCGCGGCCAGGGCCGCGCGGGCCGGGTCCGCGTCGGGCGCCGTGTTGTCGAGCCAGCCCGCTCGTACGGCTTCCGCGGTCTCCTGCTCGACCTCCGCCAGGCGCTGACGCAGGTGGCCCGCCTCGCTACGGGCCCGCTGGGCCTCGGTGGCGGCGGTGGTGGCGTCTCGGTGCGCCCGCTCGCCCGTCTCCTGGAGGACGTCGGAGCGCTCCTCCTCCTCGTTCGCCACTCGCTCCCCCGCCTCCGCGGCGGTGTGCAGGGCGCGTACGAGGTCGGCGGCGGCCGTGGCCCGTGCGGCGAGGGCCGGGGCGGCGTCGCGCTCGGCCTCGCGGATGGCGACGGCGACCCGTGCGGAGCGGTCGGCCGCGGCACGGTGGCGCAGCACCGCTTCGGCGGCCTGCCAGGCGGAGTGCAGCGTCCGCGCTTCGGCCAGTTCGCGGCGTTGGGCGGCCGCGCTCTTCTCTGCGGCGGTCAGGGCCAGCGAGGCGTGCCGGTAGGCGAGTTCGGCGGCGATCAGGGCGCGGCTGCCGCGGGCCTTCTCGGCCTCGGTGACGGTGTGGGCGGCGGCCGTGACCTGCTGGGCGAGCTCGCCGGTGCGGGCGCGTTCCTCGGTGGCGCGGGCGGAGAGCCTGCGGGCGAGCGTGCGTGTACGGCGTTCGGCGCCGGCGTGGACGTCCCTGCTGCGTGCGCGGGTGTCGGCCGCGTCCACGATCCGGCCGAGCAGATCGACGGAGCCCGCGGTGAAGTCGCGCTCGGCCGTGAGCTCGGCACGGCGGCCCAGCTTGTTGCCGAAGCCGCTGACCAGGTCGGCGAGTCCGTCGGTGTCACGGGTGTCGGTGACGGCCCGGAGCAGCAGGTCGGTGAAGTCGGAGTCCTTCTTCACGGCGAAGAGACCGGCGGCCTCTCCCTCGTCGGCGTTCATCTCGCGCTGGTAGCGGAAGAGTTCGGGGTCGAGCCCGAGGTCGCCGAGGTGCTCGTTCCACCGGTCGTGGATCTCCTCCCAGTGCACGTCGAGGTGCTGGTAGAACTTGCCGGCGTCCGTGAGGGCGTCGCGGAAGCCCTTCATGGTGCGGCGCCTGCCGCGCGCCCCGGAGACGCCTTCGGAGGGACGGCCGACGGAGGTGGCCTCGGCGACCGGCAGCGAGTCGAGGCTGAGGCCGGGCCCGGGGCGGAAGGAGTACCACGCCTCGGCGAACTTGCGGGGGTCGCTGGAGACCTGGCGTCCACGCCACTCGCTGACCTTGCCGACGACGACGCACTCGCCGGTCAGGGTGTGCTGCCATTCCAGCGCGACGTGGCCGCAGTCGTCGGCGAGCAGGAACTTGCGCAGGACGCCGGAACTGGCACCGCCCAGGGTGTTGCGGTGGCCGGGCAGCATCACGGAGAAGATCAGCTTGAGCAGGACGGACTTGCCGCCGCCGTTCTCCAGGAAGAGCACACCGGCGGGCGCGGGGCGGCGTGGCGGGCCGACCGGCTCGTCCTCGAAGAACTCCGCCTGGGCCGGCGCGGGGTTGGGTACGGGCTCACCGACTCCGCGCAGGTCAAGCACGGTGTCGGCGTAGCGCGCACCGGCGGGCCCGATGGAGTAGAGGCGGACCCGGGACAACTCGTACATGGCGGCGGACTCTCGTCGTTCAGGCAGCGGGAGGGAAACGTCGGGGGCGGGGCCCGGTGGGGGCCGGGTCCGCGGGCGGGTCAGGCGTGGAAGGGCAGGCCCTCGTCGGCGGCCAGCTCGGGGCTGTCGGCGTCCGGTGGGGGCAGCAGGGTGGCCGTGCCGTCCGAGACCGGGACCACTCCGAGCTCCAGCAGTTCGGCCATGGCGGCGCTGCCCGCCATGTCGCGGACCTGGAGCTGGTAGCGGGCGGTGGTGCGGTACGCGCCTCCGGCGTCGTCGCCGGTGCGCTGGAGGAAGCCGGAGTCGGTGAGGAAGGCGACGGCCTTGCCGATGATGCCGGTGGTGGAGCCTGCCAGCCGCCGGGCGTCCTTCGTCGCGCCGGTGGCACTGCGCCGGGCGTAGACCCGCCACCCGGCTTCGAGGCCGGGGGCGTCGGTGGCCGGGTCGGTGTTGTCGCCTTCCTCCTCCGCCCGCTCCTCCAGGCGGTGGCACGCCTGGCGTACGAACGCGTCGACGCCGTTGACCGTGATGCGGCCGATGTACCCGTTGTCGGCGAGGTCCTCGGGGCGCGGGAAGGCCATGGCGGCGACGGCGAGGTGGGCGAGGCCGTGCAGGAAGCGGTCGGCGGAGTCGGACGAGGCGCGTCGGGCGTAGTCGCCCATGCGTACGGCGAAGACCGAGTCCTCGCCCGCGGTGACGGCCATCCCGGCGCGGGTGGACACCTCCATGACGATCAGTCCGAGCCCGGTGGCCACGGCGTCGGCGAGCCGCGCGAAGGCGGGCTCCTCCCGGTAGCGGCGGAGCAGTTCGGCGTATTCGGCGTCGCGGGCGGGCAGCAGCTTGGGCTGGAGCCCGAAGGACACGAGGCGCGCGGCGTCGGCTGCGTCGGCCGGTGTTACGGATGCCGGGGCGCCCGTCCCGGCCGCCGGGGCCGGGTCTGCCGTCTCGCTCCACGCGTCGGTGTGCTCGGCGTGGTACTCGCTCACGGTTGGGGCTCCTCGGTGCGGAAACTGCGGAAACTCCGGGGTACGGAGGGGTGGCGGCCGTCGGCCCGTGGGTCCGGGACGCCGGGGAGGGTGCCGGTGCGCTGCCGGCGCGCGAAGGCCGGGGCCGACGGAGTCGTGGCGCGGGGCGGGAATCGGACCGGGAGACGGGCCGGGACGCAGGGCATGGCGCGGGCGTTCATGACGCCTCCCTGCGTTCCGCGGTCGCCGCGGCCGTGTCCAGCAGCGCGGTGCCCACTATCAGGTCGGCGCCGCCGAACTCCGGGTCGTCCAGCTCCGTACCGTCGTCCACCGCGAACAGCAGTCGTCGTTCGCCCTGGCGGTAGGCGGTGCCGACAGGAGGGCTCGCCGCGTGCACCGCGAGCAGGGCGACCAGATAGGGCAGCTCGGGATCGCTGAGCCGGGCCTCGGCCAGGAGTCCGGAGAGCCTGCGGGGTGCGTCGTGCTCCAGGTCGAGCAGCGCCATGGCGTGCGCGAGCTGCTCCTCGCTGAACCTGCTGTCGTCGGGGGTGGCGATCAGGTCCGGCTCGGGCATCTCCGCGCCCAGGTGTTCGCGTTCCACGGGCGGCGAGAGCAGCATGTCCACGAGGTCACCGACCCGCACGGACGTGGGCGTACGCAGCCCTGTGCCGTTCGCGAAGAAGGCGTCCGTGGCGCGGATGGCCTGTTCGACGGGGAGCGGCAGCAGCGGCGTAACCAGCTGTCCGTACAGATCGAGGCCCGTCCGTGCCGTGGGGGCGGCGAAAGCCTGCCGGTCCTGCTCGGCGCGGAACAGCGGCCCGGCCTCCAGCAGCCTGGACTGGAGCTGGGTGTGGCGGCGGATGCAGTCCTTGACGATGTCGACGAGCTCGGCGGCGCGCCGCTTGTGCTCGGGGTCCTCGGCCTCGTCGCGCGACTTGCGGATGTTGGTGAGGATCGCGTTCTCGTGGCGGTAGCGGTCGGCGACGTGGTCCAGCGCTTCGGCGATCATGTCGGGGACGGTGTTCAGCCAGTCGACGGCGCGGACGTTGCGCCGGGTCGCCTCCAGGGTCCTGCGGAGCGTTTCCGCGTACTGCACGGTGCGGTAGCGGGCCTGTTCGGCGGCGAGCTGCGCGTCGGCGAGACGCCCGCGGCTGATCAGGACCTCCAGCTTCACCTCCGCGGCGATCTGTGCGCTGGTGACGTCCGTGTCGAGGGCGCCGACCAGGACGTTGACCGCCTCGTCGGTGGCGCGGAGGTAGACGCTGCCGCCGTAACCGGGGACTTCTTCGATGAGCTTGAAGTCGTAGTCCCTGCGGACGTAGACCCCGTCGGGTCCGAACGTGCCGTACACCGCGCGGAAGCCGCGGTCGACGCTCCCGACGTTGATCAGGTTCTCCAGCACCCAGCGGGCGACCCGCTCGTGCTCGGCGACCGGGCGCCGGGGGGCCTGTGCCCCGACCCGCGGCAGGAGTCTGGCCACTATCTGCTCGTGGTCGGCGCCCGTGTCGAAGTCCATGTTGAGCGTGACCAGGTCGATGGCGGCGAGGGCGACCTCGGCCATCGAGTAGACCGTGTACTCACCGGCGAGATTCGCCTTGCGCACGTCGAGGTCGTGCAGCGGCGCCGTGCAGGCGAGCGCGCGCAGCCGTCGCGAGAGCCCCTCATCGGCGGCGGGGCCCGGGGCGGGCCGCGGTCCCCCGCTGAGCTGGGGCGCAGCGTTGTCCGTGTAGGCAGGCGAAGTCACGTTGCACAGATTAGGTCCTCGCACCGACAACGGTCGAAACGGCGCAGAAGCGACCGACCGTCCTGGGGCGGCCGGGAGCCTCCGGAGGTCCCTGTGCGGGGCCCCGTCCCGTGGGCCAGGACCCGGATCAGCGGTCCTGCGGTGGTTCGGGGAGCCCGTAACCGCCACCGCCCGGAGTGCGCAGCACCAGTACGTCCCCGGCCGCCAGACCGGTGGTGTCGCAGCCCTCCAGGGGGGTCACCGTCGTACCGTCGGCGCGCTCGATGTGCTGGCTGCCCAGCGCGCCCGGTTCACCGCCGGCCATTCCGTACGGGGGCACGCGGCGGTGGCTCGACAGCAGCGCCACGGTGACCGGTTCGAGGAAGCGGATGCGGCGCTCGACTCCCTGGCCCCCGTGCCATCGGCCCGCCCCGGCGCTGTCCGTCCGTACGGCGAAGCTCTCCAGCAGGACCGGGTAGCGCCATTCCAGCACTTCGGGGTCGGTGAGCCGGGAGTTGGTCATGTGGGTCTGTACGGCGTCGGTGCCGTCGAAGCCGTCCCCCGCTCCCGATCCGCAGGCGACGGTCTCGTAGTACTGGACGCGCTCGTTGCCGAAGGTGAGGTTGTTCATCGTGCCGGAGCCCTCGGCCTGGACGCCGAGCGCCGCGTAGAGGGCGCCGGTGACGGCCTGGGAGGTCTCCACGTTGCCCGCGACGGTCGCCGCGGGGTGGGCGGGGGCCAGCATCGATCCTTCGGGCACGCGGACGTCCAGGGGCTTGAGGCAGCCGCTGTTGAGCGGGATGTCCTCGGCCACGAGCGTCCTGAAGACGTAGAGGACGGCGGCCATGACCACGGATTTCGGTGCGTTGAAGTTCCCGGGCTGCTGCGGCGAGGTGCCGGCGAAGTCCAGTACGGCACTGCGGGCCGCCCGGTCCACGGTCAGCTTCACCTCGATCACCGCGCCGTTGTCGGTCTCGTAGCGGTACGAGCCGTCGTCCAGACCGGCGACGATGCGGCGGACGGACTCCTCCGCGTTGTCCTGCACGTGACGCATGTACGCCTCGACGACGGCCGGTCCGAACCGGTCCGCCATGCGCCGCAGTTCACTGATGCCCTTCTCGTTGGCGGCGATCTGGGCGCGGAGATCGGCGAGGTTGGTGTCGGGGTCGCGCGAGGGGTACGCGGCGGTCGTCAGCAGCTCCCTCGTCGCGGCCTCCCGCAGCCTCCCGTCGCGTACGAGCAGCCAGTTGTCGAACAGGACGCCTTCCTCGTGGATCGTGCGGCTGAAGGCGGGCATGGAACCGGGGGAGATGCCGCCGATCTCGGCGTGGTGGCCGCGTGAGGCCACCAGGAAACGCGGCCCGCTCCCGGGTTCCCCGGGCGGCTCGTCGAACACGGGCGTCACCACCGTCACATCGGGCAGGTGGGTTCCGCCGTGGTACGGATCGTTGATCGCGTACACATCGCCGGGGCGCATGGTGCTCCCGTTGCGCCGCAGCACTTCCTTGATGGACTCCCCCATCGAGCCGAGGTGGACCGGGATGTGCGGGGCGTTGGCGATGAGGTTGCCGTCGGCGTCGAAGAGGGCGCAGGAGAAGTCCAGCCGCTCCTTGATGTTGACGGAGTGGGCGGTGTTCTCCAGGCGTACGCCCATCTGCTCGGCGATCGACATGAAGAGGCTGTTGAACACTTCCAGCATGACCGGGTCCACTCCGGTCCCCACGGCCGTGCGGTCGGGGCGCGGCCGGACCCGGGTCAGCACCAGGTGTCCGGTGGGGCCGGGAGACGCCTGCCAGCCGGGGTCGACGACGGTCGTGGCGTCGTTCTCGGCGATGATCGCGGGGCCGGTGACGGTGTCCGTCGTGCGGAGCTCCGTACGACGGAACAGACGGGCGTCCTGCCATCGTCCTTCGGTGAACATCCTCACGGTGTCGTGGGGTTGCGCCCCCTGACCACGGTCCGCCGGGTGTGCCGGGTCCCCGGGGTGTGCGGTGGGGCGGGGGCCTGCAGTTCCCGTGGCCTCCACCGAGACCGCTTCGACGACCAGCGGTTTGTCCATCGTGAAGCCGTAGCGTGCCCGGTGTGCGGCGAGGAACGTCCCGGTCATGGCGGGCACCGTGCCGAAGTCGACGGGGAGGCTCGCGTCCGTCCCCGCGTAGCGCAGGAGCACGCGGGCCCGGGTGGTGACGGCACGATCCGGTACGCCGTCGGCGCGGAGGTCGTCCCTGGTCCGGCCGGCCAGTTCCTCGCAGAGGGTCTCCAGACGGGTGAGGGACTCCTCGTCGAGTTCCGCCTCGACGGACCGCTCACGCATCGCGGTGGCGTCGGCGAGACCGATGCCGTACGCGGAGAGCACCCCGGCGAACGGGGGCACGAGGACGGTGTCGACGCCCAGGGCGTCGGCCACCGCGCACGCGTGCTGGCCGCCCGCACCGCCGAAGGCGGCCAGGGCGTAGCGCGTGATGTCGTGGCCGCGCTGTACGGAGATCTTCTTGACGGCGCTGGCCATGTTCAGCACGGCGATCTCCAGGAAGCCGGCCGCGACCTGGGCCGCCGTCCGCCTGCTCCCGGTGTCCCGCGCCACGTCCCGGGCCAGTGCCGCGAAGCGCTCGCGCACGGCCGTGGTGTCCAGGGGCTGGTCGCCCCGGGGTCCGAAGACGGCGGGGAAGTGCGCGGGCTGCACTCGCCCCAGCATCACGTTGGCGTCGGTGACGGTGAGGGGTCCGCCGCGGCGGTAGCAGGCGGGGCCCGGGTCGGCGCCCGCGGAGTCGGGTCCCACCCGGTAGCGACGGCCGTCGAAGTGCAGGACGGAACCGCCGCCCGCGGCGACGGTGTGGATGCTCATCATGGGTGCGCGCATCCGCACACCGGCCACCTGGGTACCGAGCTCGCGCTCGAACTCGCCCGCGTAGTGCGACACATCGGTGGACGTGCCGCCCATGTCGAAGCCGATGACGCGGTCGTGCCCGGCCTGTTCGGAGGTGCGGGCCATGCCGACGACACCTCCCGCGGGGCCGGAGAGCACGGCGTCCTTGCCCCGGAAGTGAGCGGCTTCCCGCAGTCCGCCGTTGGACTGCATGAACATCAGGCGGATGCCCCGGAGTTCACCGGCGACCTCGTCGACGTACCGGCGCAGGATCGGTGAGAGGTACGCGTCGACGACCGTGGTGTCGCCCCGCGGCACGAGCTTGATCAGGGGGCTGACCTCGTGGGAGCAGCTGACCTGCGTGAAGCCCAGGCCGCGGGCGGCGGCGGCGACGGCCGATTCGTGACCGGGGTGGCGGTAGCCGTGCATGAGCACGACGGCCGCGCTGGTGATCCCGTCGTCCTTCGCGGCCCTCAGCCGCTCGGTCACGGCCGGGAGGTCCAGCGGTTCGACGATCGTGCCGCGTGCGCCGACGCGCTCCGGCACCTCGATCACCCGCTCGTACACGGCCTCAGGGAGCAGGATGCGCCGGTCGAAGAGGCGGGGCCGGTTCTGGTACGCGATCCTCAGAGCGTCCCGGAAGCCTTCCGTGATGACGAGGACGGTCGGCTCGCCGGTCCGCTCCAGGAGCGCGTTGGTCGCGACGGTGGTGCCCATCTTCACGACGGAGATCCGGTCCGCAGGGACGGGTTCGTCAGGCCCCAGGCCGAGCAGGCGTCTGATCCCGGCCACGGCCGCGTCCCGGTAGCGGCCGGGGTCGTGCGAGAGGAGTTTGTGGCTGATCAGGCGGCCCTCGGGGTCCCGGCCCACCACATCGGTGAAGGTGCCGCCCCGGTCGATCCAGAACTCCCAGCGTCCGGTCATCCCTCCATTCTGGCGCGCGGCACGCGCGAGGGGGCGGGCGGCGCGGCAGCCATCCGGGCGGGGACGACGCTCCGGAGGTGCGTGCCGGAGACCGCCGCCCCGGCACGATCCGAGCGGCGGGGCCCGGGTCCCGCGGCACCGGGAGGGCGCCCGCCCTCACCTCCCCGAGACCGGCCCGGCCGCCCCGCTCACCGCCGCGCCCCGGCGCGCTCGTGGTGCCCCGGCACCTCGTGGGCCGCCAGGAAGGCGGCCACCGAGCGGTCCCAGCCGAAGAGTTCGGCCCGGGAGCGGGCCGCCGCACGGCGTTCCTGTTCCGGGCCGGCCAGCAGGGCGCGAACCGCTCCGGCGAATGCCTCACCCGTGTCCGCCGCGGCCGGTCCGGCGGCGCCGGCCACCTCCGGCAGGGCGGAGGCGGCGCTCACCACCACCGGGGTGCCGCAGGCGAGTGCCTCCAGCGCCGACAGGCCGAACGTCTCGGCGGGGCCCGGCGCCAGGCAGACGTCGGCGGCGGCCTGAAGGTCCGCCATCCGCTCCCGGTCGGACACGTGTCCCAGGAACTCGACCGGCAGGCCCTCGGTCCGGGCCCGCTGTGCCAGCCCCGCCCGCAGGGGCCCGTCTCCGGCGACGAGCAGCGCCGCCCGCACACCGAGGTCCCGCAGCACCGCCAGTGCGTCCAACGCCCGGCCGGGCCGTTTCTCCACCGAGAGGCGCGAACAGAGCAGCAGCAGTACGTCCTGGCCGTGCAGGTGCCGGGTACGCACCGCCGTACTCCGCCGCTCCGGGCGGCAGCGCAGCAGGTCCACACCGAGCGGGGCGCGCACCACGTTGCGTGCGCCGATCCGGACGAACTCGCGCTCCGCCCATCGCGTGGTACAGACGATCCGTGTGTAGGCGCGGGCGCTGCGGGCGTTGAGACCGTCGGCCGTGCGTGCCGCCGCCGCGGCGGGGACGGCCCAGGTGCGCAGGACCCCGTCCGCCGTCTCGTGGGAGACCATCACGGCGGGCGTCCTGGCTCGCCGCGCCCACTCGCCCGTCCACCGCAGCGTCGTACGGTCGGACACCTCCAGCCGGTCCGGGCGCAGGGTCTCCAGCAGGCCGGTGAGGCGTCGGCGGCCCGCCAGTACGCGGTAGCCGCCGGTGCCCGGCAGGACGGGGCCCGGGAGGGTGATCACCCGGCCCTGCGGTGTCCGCTCGTCGCGGGTGGCGGCGCCCGGCACGATCAGTACGGGCTCGTGTCCGGCGGCGAGGTAGCCACGGCCCAGTTCCTCCAGGGCCGTGCGCAGACCGCCGGACGCGGGCGTGACGAAGTTGGCCAGCCGTACGATCCTCAGTCCTTCGGGGCCGTGTGCGCCACGGGAGTTCACGCGGCCACCGCAGTCCGCTCGCGCAGCACCTCGTCGTAGTGGCCCAGGAGCCGGTCGCCTACGGCCTCCCAGGTGCGGCCCTCGACGGTGGCCCGTGCAGCCCGTCCGAAGGCCGCGGCGCGTACGGGGTCCGCGAGGAGTGAGCGGACCGCGGTGGCGACCGCGCCGGCGTCGTGCGGCGGGACCAGGAGCCCGGTGCGCCCGTGGTCGACCAGGTCGAGCGGCCCGCCCGCCGCCGGTGCGACCACTGGTACACCGGAGGCCATGGCCTCCTGCACCGTCTGGCAGAAGGTCTCGTACGGACCCGTGTGCGCGAAGACGTCCAGGGAGGCGAAGAGCCGGGCCAGCTCGTCACCGGTCCTGCGGCCGAGGAACGCGGCGCCGGGCAGGGCCGTACGCAGCGACGCCCCGCTCGGTCCGTCGCCGACGACCACGACCCGGACGCCGGGCAGGGCACAGGCCCCGGCGAGGAGTTCGACGTGCTTCTCCGGGGCGAGCCGTCCGACGTACCCGACGAGCTTCTCGCCGGCCGGAGCGAGGGTCCGGCGCAGTGCCTCGTCCCGCAGCTCCGGCCGGAACCGCACGGTGTCGACGCCGCGCGGCCACAGGTGCACCCGGGGCACTCCGTGCTCGGTGAGGTCGCGCAGGGCGGCGGTGGAGGGGGCGAGGGTACGGTCGGCGGCGCTGTGCACGGCGCGCATCCGGCGCCAGGCGGTGTTCTCGCCGGTGCCCAGATACGTACGGGCGTAGCCGGCCAGGTCGGTCTGGTAGACGGCCACGGTCGGAAGCCCCAGCCGGGTGGCGACGGCCATGCCCCGCACGCCGAGCACGAACGGCCCGGCCAGGTGGACGAGTTCGGCGCGGTGCGCGGTGAGGGCGGCCGCGAGGCGGCGGCTGGGGAGGGCCACCCGGACCTGCGGATAGCCGGGCAGCGGCAGGGAGGGCACGCTCACCACGGGGCACGGCGGGCCGGGCTCGTGCGTGCCGGGCTCCGCCGGGTTCCTGGCGGAGGCCGTCGCCCCGGGCGTGGCCGGGGCTATGACGAGCGGATGGTGACCGCGGGCGGCGAGGTGCCGTGCGGTCTGCAGGGTGCTGTGGGCCACCCCGTTGACATCGGGCGGGAAGGACTCGGTGACGATGACGACACGCATACCCGTGTTGTCGCCGCGCCGGACGTGCCTGGGCCGACTTGGATCTTTCCGCCCGGGGAACGTCCTATGAGCGTTTGCGCCGCGCCCCGCCGACGCGCCCGCCGGCGGGTGCTCCGTCAGACGGCGGGGGCGTCGGGCCCGATCCTGCTGCGCACCGCCGTCTGCACCTCGGCCTCCTCGGCCGGGTCAGCGGCCAGCCGCCGCAGGCGTTCGGCCACCCTGATGTCACCGGTCTCCGCGTGCAGGGCGGCGACCTCCCGGGTGGTCTCCTCGCAGTCCCACAGGCATTCGACGGCGAAGCCGGTGGGGAAGGAGGGGTCGGTCGCGGCCAGGGCCCGGGCGGCCCGTCCGCGCAGGTGCGAGGAGGACGTCTCGCGGTAGACGTGGCGCAGTACGGGCGCGGCGCAGGCGATGCCCAGCCGGCCGGTGCCGTCGACGAGGGTCCACAGGCGCGGGGTGTCGGGGCCCTCGCCCCGTACCGCCTCGCGCAGGGCGCCGAGGACGAACGGGGCGTCCTGCGACCCGCCGCGGCAGGCGAGCACTCCGGCGGCCGAGGCTCCGAGCGCGTCCGGCCGGTGTGCCCAGCGGCGGGCCCGGCCCACCGCCGCTTCGCCGCACATCCGCTCGAAGGCGCCGACCGCGGCTTCGGCGACGGTGCGCGAGGGGTCGGCGGCGGCGGCCTCGATCAGGTCGAGGACGGCGGGGTCCCCGGCCTCGGCGAGGTAGTGGAGCGAGGCGCAGCGGGCGCCCTCGGGGCCGCTGCGGGCGGCCTCCACGATCAGGGACCGGTCGTCGGGGCCGGCGACGGCGGACAGGCAGCGGGCTGCCGGTACGTGGAGGACGCTGCCCCGCTCCAGGCCCTGCTGGGCCCAGTCGAACACGGCCTGGACGCTCCAGCCGGGGCGGGGGCCGCCGGGTCGCATCTGGCGCTGCCAGCGGTCGAACGAGCCCTGTTCGGAGGCTGCCCGGACCCGGGCGCCGACCTCGTCCCGCGGGTCGTCGGCCCACAGCCGCCAGGGGCGCGGCTCGAAGGCGTCGCGGACGACCGCGGCGAGTTCGGCGGTTCCCTCGGGGGTGGTGGGGAAGCGGCCGAGTACGGGCACGGCGAGGGAGCGCAGCCCGGCGTCGTCGTCGCGCAGGGCGAGCTCGTCGAGTGCCCAGGCCCAGTTGGAGCCGGTGGCCGCGTACCGCCGCAGCAGGGCGAGCGCGTCCTCGCGTCCGTACGAGGCGAGGTGGCCGAGGACCGCGAGGGCCAGGCCGGTGCGGGAGTCATCGGTGTCGAGGTGGTCCTCGAGATCGCACAGGTGCCGTTCGATCTCTTCGATGCCGCCGTCGAGGTCGAGGTACAGGCGCGCGTAGTAGAGGGAGCGGTTCTCGACCTGCCAGTCGTGACGCGGATCGCTCAGGACACAGTGGTTGAGAGCCGCCAGGGCCTCGGGCCGCGGTGCGGCGAGTGCGTGGAGCGTGCCGTCGCCGCGGCCCCTCTGCAGCAGGCCGAGCAGGGTGCCGCTCGGCGCTATGAACGGATCAAACATGGAAAAAGCCTCACATCAAGCTGTCGACGCAACCGGGACTGTGCAGTTCCAGGTGCCGGGGGGCACCGGGGCCGGCCCTAGGCCGCGCAGCAACATGATCGGCCGACCGCCGTCTTCTGCCTGGTGTAGACCATCTTCCTCTGCCTCTCGTCGGTGGTCCTGAGCGGACCCGCGACGTCATGATGACCCAGCCATTTCGCCACCGCGACCACATTTACGGCGCAACGGTCGTCGAATGCGCCGGTGAGCGCCCCGGCAGGCACCTGCGCGCTCACCTCAGCGGGCCCCGAAGAGTTCCAGCAGGTCGGCCTTGCCGAACATGCGCGCCGTGTCGAGCGCGGACGGTGTGCCCGACGCCGGGTCCGCCCCCGCCTCGAGCAGTGCCTCGATCACGGCGTTCTCGCCCTTGAAGACGGCGCCCGCCAGCGGGGTCTGCCCCCGGTCGTTGGCCCGGTCCGGGTCGGCGCCCCGGCCGACGAGGGCGGTGACCGCGTCGGCGTGCCCGTGGTAGGCGGCGAGCATGAGCAGCGAGTCACCGCGGTCGTTGGTGAGGTTCGCGGGCACGCCCGCGTCGACGTACGCGGCGAGCGCGTCGGTCTCACCGCGGCGGGCCAGGTCGAAGACCTTGGCCGCCAGCTCGACCACCTCGGGATCGGGGGTTTCGCTCATCGGACGGACCGCCTTCCATAACCGTTGTCACTGCCGTTGACCTGGTGGGGAGTACGGCGGGGGGCCGTACGAGTGAATCGACAGGGTACTGCTCCCGTGCCGACATGACCCGGCCCCCATGAGGCAAAGGATCACCGTGAGCGGCCCGTTTCGGTCACGGAACGTCAATGTGTTCCGCGGGGAGAACCATCTCTTGTCCGCCAGTCAAGTGAAAATGCCAGCTTTTCACTCAATTGCACCTTTTATCGTATAGATACTTCCCGTAATCCTGGAAGGACTCATGGTGACTGTCCCCTCCAACCAGGAGAACGACTCATGATCCTTTCCATCTCGGGCGTCGTACTGCTCGGCATCATCGTCTTTCTGTTCTTCAAGAAGGACGGCCTCAAGGCATCGCACGCCATGATCTGCGCCCTGTTCGGCTTCTATCTGGCCGGCACCGCCATCGCACCGAGCATCACGGCGGGCGGGGCGAGCCTCGCCGGCCTGCTCGGCGGGATCAAGTTCTGACGCTCAGCGACCGTTCCCACCCCTTCAGGAGACCGACGTGGCCCGGCGACCACTCCCCCGCATTCTGAGCAGCGGCAGCGCATCGATCACTCGCGGTCGAGAGATCGCGCGTACGGCCGCCGACAACGCCACCGACGTCCTCCATCCGCTGATCACGATCGCTCGTGGTCTGCGGCTGCTGGCCGCAGCAGGACGGCACAAGTGGGCCGCGACTCCCAAGGACCGGCGTGGTCCCACGCTGTTCCTCGCCGCGGCCTGCGTACTCGTGGTGGCGCTCATCCCGTACGGGCCTCTGCTGGCCGTGATCACGGTGATGAGCGCCGCTGCGTGGAAGGGGCGGGACCGTGCGCCCGCGAAGACCGGCCCCGACGAGGCGGAGGCCGGCCGGCTCCAGGCCCTGTACGAGGCGCTCGTGCCGTACTTCTCGACGGCCGACGACCCCAGTCCGCTGTTCTCCCACGGCGGCGACTGGGAGAAGGGCTTCGGCAGTCACACCTTCGACGCCGACGGGCGCCTCACCAGCCTCCAGGTGAACTATCCCCCGTACTTCACCGACAGCGAGCCGGCCTCCCGCACCCGGATCGAGCAGCTGCTCCAGGCCAAGTCCGGCCGCGGCCGCGAATACCACTTCGCCTGGGACGAGGAGAGCAACCACCTCGTCATGACCGTGCTCGACGCCCTGCCCGTCTCGATCGCCGCCCAGCGCTTCGTGACGGCACCCGGTGAGACCGTGCTGGGTTTCACCGACGCCGACTCCGTGCAGCGCACCGTGCCCGTGCAGGACGGCGACGGCACGCGGGACGCGCCACCGGTCGTCTGGCGCACCGGAGCCCGCTCCACCGAGCCCCATCTCCTCGTTGTGGGACAGCCCGGCAGCGGCACCACCACCCTGATGCGCTCCATCGCGCTCCAGGCGCTCCAGCACGGCGACCTCATCGTCGTCGAGGGCAGCGGCACCGGCGAGTACGGCTGCCTGGCCGGGCGCACCGGAGTGCTGGCCGTGGAGTGCGGCCTCGCCGGGGCGCTCGCGACGCTCGAATGGGCCGCCCACGAGACGGAGCGGCGGCTGATCGCCGCCAACCGGGCCCGCCAGGCCGGACATCCCGCACCCGAGGACACCAAGCGTCCGCTGTGGATCCTGCTGGACCGGCCGAGCGTCCTCGGCCATCTGGCCGCCGCCGACGGCAGGCCCGACCCCCAGGAGCTCCTTCAGGTACCGCTCCGGCACGGCAGGGCCGCCGGGGTCACCGTCGTCCTGGCGGACCAGTTCGACAGCACCGGCTCACTGTCCGAGACCGTACGGACCCATACCCGCGCCAGGGCGGTCCTCGGCCCGGCCGCGCGCGACCAGATCGAGGCCGTACTCGGCGCGGAGCCGCACACGACCCCGACCCCGGACGTCCCCCCGGGCCGGGGCTACGTGCGTCTGGGTACGGGACCGGTCCTGCGGCTCCAGGTGCCCGCCACGCCCGACCCGTACGACGACGCCACCAGCGAGGCCCATCGCAAGGCCGTACTCGGCCTGCTGCCCGGCCGGCAGTCCGCCGCCGACGACGAGTCCGCGACCGCGGCCGTCCCCGTGGCCGTCGAGGCTGCCCCCGCCGAGCCCGCGCCCCGGGACCCGCTGATCGGCGCGCCGGCGATCGCCGAGGGGTGACGCAGGCACGACGAACGGCTGGTGGGCGGGTGGGGACCGTGTGTCCGCCACCCGCCCACCGGCCGTTCCCGCCCCTCAGGCCACGAACGTCCTCGGCGCCTCGGCCCCCGCACTCGCGCCCGAGCCGACCAGTTCCGCCGCCGCCGCGAGCCGCAGGGCCGCCTCGTCCGCCACCGGACCACCCACGGTGAACGGCAGCCGCACATAGCCCTCGAAGGCACCGTCGACCCCGAACCGGGGCCCGGACGGCACCCGCACGCCGACCCGCTCCCCCGCCACGGCCAGCCGCGATCCGGAGAGTCCCCCCGTACGCACCCAGAGGGTGAGCCCGCCGCGCGGCACCTCGAACTCCCACTCGGGCAGCTCCCGGCGCAGGGCCCGCACCAGGTCGTCCCTGTTCTCCCGGGCCTGAGCGCGCCGGACCTCCACGGCCTGCTCCCAGCCGCCCGTCCGCATAAGCCAGTTGATGGCGAGCTGCTCCAGTACCGGGGTGCCCATGTCCGCGTAGGCGCGGGCCGCCACGAGACTGCGGATCACGTCCGGCGCCGCGCGCACCCAGCCGATCCGCATCCCGGCCCAGAACGCCTTGCTCGCGGAACCGACTGTCAGGACGGTGCTGCCCGCCGGGTCGAAGGCGCAGACCCGGCGCGGCATGTCGACGTCCGCGTCGAGGTAGAGCTCGTTCATGGTCTCGTCGACGACGAGGACCGTACCGGCGGAGCGTGCCGCGTCGACGAGGTCGCGCCGCTGCTGCTCGTCGGCGAGCGCCCCGGTCGGATTGTGGAAGTCCGCGACCACGTACGCGAGGCGGGGCGCCGCGTCGCGCAGGACCTGACGCCAGCGGTTCATGTCCCAGCCGCCGAGGCCCTCCTCCATGGCGACCGGCACCAGCCGGGCGCCTGCCTCCCTCATCAGCTGGAGGATGTTGGCGTACGAGGGCGACTCGACCGCGATCCGTTCGCCCCGCCCGGCGAACAGGTGACAGATCGCGTCGATGGCGCCCATCGCCCCGGTGGTGACCATGATCTGTTCGGGCATCGTCGCGATGCCGCGCTCGGTGTAGCGGGCGGCGATCATCTGACGCAGGGCGGGCAGCCCCGCCGGGTAGTCGCCGTGGGTGTGCGCGTAGGGCGGCAGTTCCTCCAGGGCGCCCTGCACCGCCCGGGTCAGCCAGGGCTCGGGCGCGGGCAGCGAGGCGCAGCCCAGGTCGATCATCGAGCCGAGGGACTCCGGGGGCAGCGGTTCGAGGCCGCGTGCGGGCAGCGGGTTGCCCGCGGGCACCGCGGTCCAGCTGCCGGCGCCGCGGCGGGACTCCAGGAAGCCTTCGGCCCGCAGTGCCTCGTAGGCGGCGGCGACGGTCGTGCGGCTGACGGAGAGGGCGAGCGCCAGTTCCCGTTCGGCGGGCAGACGCGCGGCGACCGGGACCCGGCCTTCGAGGACGAGCAGCCGTACGCCGTCGGCGAGCGCGCGGTAGGCGGGCTGCTTGCGGCTGCCGGGCCCGGCGGGCCGGTCATGCTGGGCCTGAAGCTGCCGCGCGAGCTGCGCCGCGCCGACCGTTGAGGTCCACTGCGCCATGGAAATCAGTCCACCTTCCTCAGATTGGCCATAGTTGGCAGCCAATCCCTCGCCACAGAGTGACATGCAGCAGTCCACTTCCACCACACCAGGGGCACCACTTGTCCAGTACCACCGGCCGGAGCCGCACCCATATCGCTCGGCGACTGTTCATGCTGTACGCGGGTCTGGCCCTGTACGGGGCGAGCTCGGCGCTCCTGGTCCGTGCCGAACTGGGTCTGGAACCGTGGGGCGTGCTGCACCAGGGCCTCAACGAGCTGACCGGCCTCTCCATCGGCGTCGTCTCGATCGTCGTCGGCGCGGTCGTGCTGCTCCTGTGGATTCCGCTCAGGCAGCGCCCCGGCCTCGGCACCGTCTCCAACGTCCTCGTCGTCGGCCTCGCGATCGACGGCACGCTCGCCGTCGTTCCGTCGATCCACGGGCTCGGCGCCCAGATCCCGGCGATGGCCGCCGGCATCGTGCTCAACGGTGTGGCGACGGGGCTGTACATCGCCGCCCGGTTCGGCCCCGGCCCGCGCGACGGGCTGATGACCGGCCTCAACCGCCGCACCGGGCGCTCCGTCCGGCTGGTCCGTACGGCGATCGAGGTGGCCGTCGTGGCGACCGGATTCCTGCTCGGCGGCTCACTGGGTGCCGGGACGGTCCTCTACGCCCTGGCGATCGGCCCGCTCGCCCAGTTCTTCCTGGGCCTGTTCGCCACCCCCGAGCCCACCAAGGTCACCACCGGGGCCGCCGAGCCGTCACCCGAGCAGGCGATACTGCCGCAGTGACCCAAGGACGCCACCCCTACCTGGACCATCCCTCGACGATTCCGTTCGCCCACCGCGGCGGAGCGGCGGAGGGCCTGGAGAACACCGTGGCGGCCTTCCGCCGGGCCGCGGACGCGGGCTACCGCTACTTCGAGACGGATGTGCACACCACGTCGGACGGCCGGCTGGTGGCCTTCCACGACGCCACGCTCGACCGGGTGACGGATACCAGGGGGCGGATTTCCGAGCTGCCGTGGAGCGAGGTGTCCCGGGCCCGCGTGGCGGGCCGCGAGCCCCTGCCGCTCTTCGAGGACCTGCTGGAGGAGTTCCCGGACGCCCGGTGGAACGTCGACATCAAGGCCGGACCCGCCCTCGTCCCGCTCATCGACCTCATCCGCAGGACCGACGCCTGGGACCGGGTGTGCGTCGGCTCGTTCTCGGAGTCCCGGGTGGCCCGGGCGCACCGCCTGGCGGGCCCGCGCCTGGCGACCTCGTACGGCGTGCGAGGCATCCTGGGCCTGCGGCTGCTCTCGTACGGGATCCCGGCGGCGCTCCGGGCGGGCGCCGTGTGCGCGCAGGTCCCGGAGAGCCAGTACGGCATCCGGGTGGTGGACCGCGATTTCGTCCGGACGGCGCACGCGCGAGGGCTCCAGGTGCACGTGTGGACGGTGAACGCCCCGGAACGGATGGCGGCTCTCCTCAACCTCGGAGTGGATGGCATCATGACCGATCACATCGAGACGCTGCGCACGGTACTGAGCGAGCGGGGGGCCTGGGCCTGACGCCGGGCCGTCCGCGACGGCACGGCGACGAGCGAGGGGGCGCGGTGTGAGCACCGGTACCGCAGGAACGGCCGATCCGGCGGAGCGGCCCGCGGCGGCCGAGGACCGTCGCCGCGAGCAACGCGGCTGGTACTTCTACGACTTCGCCTGCTCCGTCTATTCGACGAGCGTCCTCACCGTGTTCCTCGGCCCCTATCTGACGTCGGTCGCCAAGGCGGCCTCCGATGCCGAGGGCTACGTGCACCCGCTGGGCATACCCGTGCGGGCCGGGTCGCTGTTCGCGTACGCCGTTTCGGTGTCCGTGGTCGTGGCCGTCCTGCTGATGCCGGTGGTGGGTGCCGCAGCGGACCGCACGGGCCGCAAGAAGCCCCTGCTGGCCGTCGCCGCCTATACGGGCGCGGCGGCCACGGCCGGCATGTTCTTCCTGGACGGCCACCGCTATCTGCTCGGGGCGTTCCTCCTGATCGTGGCCAACGCCTCGATCTCGGTGTCGATGGTGCTGTACAACTCCTACCTCCCGCAGATCGCGGAACCCGACGAGCGGGACGCCGTCTCCTCCCGGGGCTGGGCCTTCGGGTACACCTCGGGCGCACTCGTCCTGGTGCTGAATCTCGTCCTCTACACGGGGCACGACTCCTTCGGCCTCTCCGAGTCCGAGGCGGTGCGGATCTGCCTCGCCTCCGCCGGTGTCTGGTGGGGCGCCTTCACCGTCGTACCCCTGCGGCGGCTGCGGGACCGGCAGGTGCGCCCCGACGGCCGGGGCGCGGTCGGTTCCGGCTGGAAGCAGTTGCTGGCGACGCTCCGCGACATGCGGCGGCACCCCATGACGCTGTCGTTCCTGCTCGCCTATCTCGTCTACAACGACGGAATCCAGACGGTGATCTCGCAGGCGTCGCTGTACGGCTCCGAGGAGCTGGGCCTCGACCAGACGACGCTGATCACGGCGGTACTGCTGGTGCAGGTACTGGCGGTGGCGGGCGCGCTCGGGATGGGGCGGCTCGCCCGGGTGTACGGCGCGAAGCGCACGATCCTCGCCTCCTTGATCGTCTGGACGCTGATCCTTCTCGCCGCGTATGTCCTTCCGGCGGGTGAACCGGTCTTCTTCTACTCCCTGGCGGCGACCATCGGCCTGGTTCTCGGCGGCAGCCAGGCCCTGTCGCGCTCGCTCTTCTCCCACCTGGTGCCGCGCGGCAAGGAGGCCGAGTACTTCTCCGCGTACGAGATGAGCGACCGCGGGCTGAGCTGGCTGGGGCCCCTGGTGTTCGGCCTCGCGTACCAGCTGACCGGCAGTTATCGGGATGCGCTGCTCTCGCTGTTGATCTTCTTCGCGCTCGGTACGGTGCTGTTGGCGCGGGTGCCGGTGCGGGCCGCTGTGGCGGCGGCGGGCAACCCCGTTCCGGCCAGGATTTAGACGTTGAAGTGAAAGGCCGGTAGTGTACGCCTTTGGCCTGCCCGGAGGACCGTTACTGCGAGCGGAAGAAGCCAAACTGTTGGGTGACAACTTCTGCCAGATGTGACAAACCGGGCATTGGTGGGTACCTAAACCCTGGAAACCCAGTACAAGCAGCGGCACGACGGGCGACGCAGACCGGCAACGGGAATCTTTACCGCCGACCGGACGTTGACCGGATGACGACGACAGCGACACCTGTCCTGTGGGCGACAAGCCCGGGAGGCACGATTCATGAGTGAGCGAGCTCTCCGCGGCACGCGACTCGTGGTTACCAGCTACGAGACGGACCGCGGCATCGATCTGGCCCCGCGCCAGGCGGTGGAGTACGCATGCCAGAACGGACATCGATTTGAGATGCCGTTCTCGGTAGAGGCGGACATTCCGCCGGAGTGGGAGTGCAAGGCGTGCGGCGCCATGGCACTCCTGGTGGACGGGGATGGCCCCGAGGAGAAGAAGGGCAAGCCTGCGCGTACGCACTGGGACATGCTCATGGAGCGGCGCACCCGCGAGGAGCTTGAGGAGGTGCTGGCCGAGAGGCTGGCGGTTCTGCGCTCCGGAGCCATGAACATTGCCGTGCACCCGCGGGACAGCAGGAAGTCTGCCTGACCGCGTACAGCCGCACAGATAGCAAGAGCCGAGGGCCTGGACACACAGTGTGTGTCCGGGCCCTCGGCTCTTGGCGCTGCCCACACCCCGGGGGGCCGGGCAGTGAGGGGATCAGGGAGTCAGCGGCGGCCTGGGCCCCTCGTCGCGGGGCCGGGCCCGAGTGCCGTCCTCACGGATGACCTCGCCCTGCACTACCTTGCCGTCCGGCCGGTGCATCCGGGCCTGCTGGAAGGCGTCCGAGAGGCTGCCCGGAGACGCTGCCCGCATACGGCGTTCGAGGGACCTCTCCGTGTAGCGCCCGAGCGCGGTCCGGACGGGCGGCAGCAGCAGGAGGAGGCCGGCCACGTCCGAGATCATGCCCGGGATCATCAGGAGCAGCCCGCCCAGCATCAGGAAGCCGTTGCCCTTGCGGCCCGGGGCGGGGCCGGGCGTCACGGCGGAGGCTCCCGGCCCGCCGGGCACCTGCTGGAGCGTCTCGGTGAGACTGCGGAAGGCGCGTCGGCCCGCGCTCTTCATCACCACGGCACCGAACACGGCCCCGGCCACCAGGAGCAGTAGCACGACGAAACCGCTGGCCGCTTCCGCGACCACGGTCAGCAGCCAGATCTCCAGCACCACCCAGGCGGCGAGGGCCAGGGGCAGCAGCGTGCGGGCGCGTGAGCGCCGTGGACGTTTGGGGGGCGGTGTGCCGGTCGTCATGCCCCCAGTGTGCCCGTACGGACGTGCAAACGGCGTAAGGGGGTGATCATGACGCCGCGACGGCGTGCGGTCAGGTTGCCTTGCGGCCCAGGACCTTGTTCGCCCGGCTCGTGATGCCCCAGCCGGTGACCCGCCACAGCGCCTCGACGAGGATGTCGCGGCTCATCTTCGAGTCGCCGATCTCGCGTTCCATGAAGGTGATCGGGACCTCGACGACGTGATAGCCCGCCTCGACGGAGCGTCTGGCCAGGTCGACCTGGAAGCAGTAGCCCTGCGAGGCGACCTCGTCGAGTCCGAGGCCGGCCAGCGTCTCCGTACGGAAGGCGCGGTAGCCCCCCGTGACGTCCCGCACGGACAGCCCCAGCAGCATCCGGGAGTAGAGGCTGCCGCCGCGTGAGATGACCTCGCGGTGCTTGGGCCAGTTCACGACCCGGCCGCCGGGCACCCAGCGGGAACCGAGGACGAGGTCGGCGCCCTTCAGCGCGGTGAGCAGCCGGGGCAGCTCCTCGGGCTGGTGCGAGCCGTCGGCGTCCATCTCCACCAGGACGCCGTAGCCGTTCTCGGTGCCCCAGCCGAAACCCGCCAGATAGGCGGCGCCGAGCCCTTCCTTGCCCTTGCGGTGCAGGACGTGCACGTTACTGTCGCCCGCCGCGAGCTCGTCGGCGACCTTGCCGGTGCCGTCGGGGCTGTTGTCGTCGGCGACCAGGATGTCGGCATCCGGAACGGCGGCGCGCACCCGGCCAACGATGAGCCCGATGTTCTCGGCCTCGTTGTAGGTCGGAATGATGACCAGGACTCTGCCGAGCGGGCCGTACTGCCGCTGACCGCCGTCGTTCACAACTGCCCCTTAAAGTCCGTACGCAGGTGACCACCATATCCAGCGCCCCGGCGCCGGGCGCCGACGCGGTCGCGGGGCGCCGGAACGCGGGACCGGACAGAAGCACGGAACTACGGACAGAACTGCGGATCGGGGCCCGGTGTCCTTCGGGCCGGCCTGGGACCCGCTGGCTGCGGGTCGACCGAAAGCCGTTGTCTACTGAACGTCCGGGCCCCACCCGGGTCGCACCCTCCGTCCGGCTGAAACCTTCCCTCGCCCCCGAGGCGCGGGCGCTGAACCTGGCTGTCAGTGATGGTGCGCCGGTGCGGCACACCACCTCATGACCCAGCGGCGTTCGACGACTGCGTGGACGTTTAACCGGACGGACGTCCTGTGGTGGACTCGGCCGAACCTACCGGCCGGTGGGCGCGTTCTGTCAATAGCCGTTTGACCTGCGCCTTTTAACCAAACCGGCTGGTCAGTGACGAAGATCCGCAGGTCGCGGCAGAGCGGACCGGCCTTCGGTCGGCGGTACGAAATGTCCGCACGTCACTCGTTCGGCCGTACGTAGACAGTTTGTCCGAAGACCACGGTGCGCAGACAGACCGGAAGCTCGGCACCGGGAGTGAGATCCGGCAGGCCAGGGGTGCCGGACCGGGGGTCGGTCGACCAGCGGGCGACCCGGTCGTCGGGGGCCTGGACCACCAGTTCGGACGTACGCCAGATTGCGTAGTCGGCCGGGGCGCCGGGCACGAGAACGCCGGCGTCGTCGCGGCCGACGGCCCGCCAGCCGCCGCGGGTGTGGGCGGTGAATCCGGCCCGCACGGAGATCCGGTGCTCGGGCGTCCGGTGGAACGCGGCCGCCCGGACGGTGCCCCACGGGTCGAGGGGGGTGACCGGGCTGTCCGAGCCGAAGGCCAGGGGGACGCCGGTGCGCAGGAGCGCCGCGTACGGGTTCAGGGTCCTGGCCCGCTCGACGCCCAGGCGCTGGGCGTACATCCCGTCCTCGCCGCCCCAGGCGGCGTCGAAGGCGGGCTGTACGGAGGCGGTGAGGCCGAGCTCGGCGAAGCCGGCGATGGTCTCCGGGGTGAGCATCTCGACGTGCTCGACGCGGTGCCGGGCGGCACGGACGCGGGCGAGCCCGAGGGTCTCGGACGCGGCCCTGACGCCCGCCACGACGGCGGCGACGGCCGCGTCCCCGATGGCGTGGAATCCGGCCTGGAGTCCGGCCTCGGTGCAGGCCGTGACATGGGCGGCGATCTCGGCGGCGTCCAGATGGGCGCTGCCGGTGTGCGGGGCGTCCGCGTACGGCTCGTGGAGGCAGGCGGTGTGGGAGCCCAGGGAGCCGTCGACGAAGAGGTCACCGGCCGCCCCGATCGCCCCGAGCTCACGGATACGACGGGCGCCCTTCTCGTCGCTGATGCGCTCGGCCCAGTAGCCGTGCACCCTCGGCCCCGGCTGCTCGGCGGCGAGCGCGAGCAGTCCGGTGAAGTCGTCCTCGTCGGAGATGTCGGGTCCCGCGCACTCGTGGACCGTGCCGATGCCCAGCGAGGCGGCGTGCCGCAGGGCGGCGCGCTGGGCCTCCGTGCGCTGGCGCGACGACAGCGCGCCGTGCGCCGCCGAGCGCACGGCGTGGTGGGCGGGGCCGGTGAGGGGCGCGTCGGGGTGGTATCCGGCGAGTTCGGTGACGCCGGGAACCAGGTCCAGGAGGGCGGTCGTGACGACCGCTGAGTGCACGTCGATCCGGGGCAGGTAGACGGGCCGGCCGCCGGCCGCGGCGTCGAGCTCGGTGCGCGAGGGAGGACGCTGCTCGGGCCAGCGCGTGGCGTCCCAGCCGTGGCCGAGCAGAACCCGGTCCCCGGGGTGCGTGTTCACATACGCGCGGACGAGGGCGAGGGCGTCGGGGAGGCTGCGGGCGCCGGACAGGTCGAGTCCGGTGAGGGCCAGGCCGGTGGACGTGGTGTGGACGTGGGCGTCGGTGAAGGCAGGGGTGACCAGGGCCCCGTCGAGGTCGATCACCTCGTCGACGCCGCTCGCGAAGGCGTCGGCCGCCCCTTCGGAGCCCACCCAGGCGACGTGCCCGCGTTCGACGACCATCGCGGTGGCGAACGGGTCGGCTGGACTGTGGACGTCTCCACCGCGCAGCAGCACGGTGCGGTGGTCGCTCTGGGGGGCGGTGCTCTCGGTCATGGGACCAGTCTCGCGCCTGTCCGGCGCGCGCCCGTCCGCGGCCCCCTCAGATGTGCGGCGGCCGCGCCTCGTACGGGGTGGAGAGGACGACGGTCGTGCGGGTCGAGACGCCCGCCAGCGTGCGGATGCGGGTGAGCAGGTGCTCCAGTGCGAGGGGGGTCGCCACCCGTACCTTGAGGATGTAGTTCTCGTCGCCCGCCACGCTGTGGCACGCCTCGAGTTCCGGCACCTCGGCGAGCCGCTCCGAGATGTCGTCGGGTGCGCTGGGGTCGAACGGTTTCACCGAGATGAACGCGGTGAGGGGCAGGCCGACGGCCTCGGGGTCGACGACCGCGGCATAGCCCCGGATCACCCCGCGCTGCTCCAGCCGGCGGACACGCTGATGAACGGCCGAGGTGGACAGGCCCGTGGCCTTGCCCAGGTCGGTGTAGCTCATCCGCCCGTCCTTGACGAGCAACTCCACAATCTGACGGTCCAGCTCCTCCATGCGGATCAACCTATGCCCCAGGCCCCTTCCGGCACAGCCGTAAAAGCTCTGGAAGGGCACCTGCGGCGGGCATGTGACGAATGCCACAGGTTTACGGATGGGTAGCGGACGGCCTCACGGTTACGGCCCGCGCACGGCGGGAAGTGCTTGCTGTGGCCGAGGCCACGGCGCCTCGCCGGCCCACCCGAGGGGGGAATTCCCATGCAGAGCCTGAAGCTCACCGGACGTACCGAACCGGAACCTGTTGATCCGGATGACGACGCCGCACTCGACGCGTACGACACATTCGAGATGTACCGGGTGATCTGCCCGGACTGCTCGCAGCCGATCGCGCTCCTGGCGGACGAGGACATCCTGCCGGAGCACGCGCTGTGCCCGAGCCCGTGGAACCCGTTCGTCCTCACGGTCTGCGCGGGCACGGGCCGCTCCGCGGCCAAGGCGCGGCCCGCCGACGAGTCGCTCGACGCCCAGGAGCAGGAAACGGCGCTGCTGCTGACGCTCCCCCAGGGTCTCGACTGGCGGATGCAGCCGTTCTCGCACGCCGGCGGCGTCGGTTCGCGCCCGCTGCGGATTCCCCAGATGCGGCGTCACGCCGCCTGACGCACCCCTGTCGCACCGCACCACGACGGCCCGGCCGCCGTGGTGCCGGCAGCCACCACCGGCAGCCGCGCGGCGACAGCCACTCACCGGCCGGTCCCCATCGGGCCGGCACGGCGAAGAGCCCGGACGCGACAGCCCGGAGCGGCACATCCACCTGGCGAACGGGCGCTCTAACAGGCCTGGCAGTGACCCGTCCCCGGCTTCCGGCGTTGGTCCTGCATGACCATGCTGCATTCCACGGCCGGCCCCGGTCGACGCCGTCTCGTCGCTCCGGCTCCCGAAGAATCGGTTCCGCAGCCCGGCCCGCAGCCCGGCCCGACACCGCTGCCCCGGCCGGAGCAGCAGCCGCAACAGCGCCCCGAGCCCCAGCCCACGACCCGGGCGACCGGCCGGTCGGGTCTGCCGTACTCGGCCGACCCGCCCATCTACCGGGCCATGCTGCGTCATTGGGAGAGTGCGGGGCGGACACTGCCGGGCCGCAACGACACGGAGTGGAACCGGATCATGACGACGCCCGTGTGGTCGGACCGCCCCGCTCGCGTCAGCGCGTCTCGGGTCCCGCGAGGTGACGTGCGATGACCATGCGCTGGATCTGGTTGGTGCCTTCGACGATCTGAAGCACCTTGGCCTCGCGCATCAGGCGCTCGACGGGGAAGTCGAGCGTGTAGCCGTAGCCGCCGAGCACCTGGACGGCGTCCGTGGTCACCCGCATGGCCGCGTCCGTGCAGAACAGCTTCGCCATCGCCGCCTCCCGGGAGAACGGCCGGCCGGCGTCGCGCAGGCGGGCAGCCGCCAGGTAGAGCGACCGTCCAGCCTCGATCTGGGTGGCCATGTCGGCGAGCATGAACCTCAGCCCCTGGAAATCGGCGATGGGCCGGCCGAACTGGCGCCTCCCGGTGGCGTATCCGACCGCCTCCGTGAGGGCCGCCTGGGCCACACCGATGGCGCAGGCCGCGATCCCCAGCCGCCCGGAGTCGAGCGCGGACAGGGCGATGGCGAAGCCCTGCCCCTCCTCACCGATGCGACGGGAGCCGGGAATCCTGACGCCGTCGAAGTTCAGCTGGGCGGTGGGCGAGCCCTTCATGCCCATCTTCTTCTCGGGGAGGGCCGCGTTCAGACCTTCGGCGTCACCCGGGACGAGGAAGGCGGTGATGCCACGGGGACCGTCGACGCCCGTGCGTGCCAGCACCGTGTAGAAGTCGGCGATACCGCCGTGGGTGATCCACGCCTTCGTGCCCGTGAGCACCCAGTCCTCGCCGTCGCGCACGGCCTTGGTGCGCAGCGAGGCGGCATCCGAGCCGGACGCCGGCTCGGAGAGGCAGTAGGCGCCCAGGAGGCCGCCGGAGAGCATCGCCGGGAGGTGTGCGGCCTGCTGCTCCTTGGTGCCGTATCCGGCGAGGGCGTGGCAGGCCAGCGAGTGGACGCTGACGCCGAGGCCGACGGTGAGACGGGCCGCGGCGAGCTCTTCCAGGACCTGGAGGTACACCTCGTACGGCTGGTCACCGCCGCCGTGGTCCGAGTCGTAGGGCAGTCCGAGCAGTCCGGACTCGGAGAGCAGGGTGAAGGCCTCGCGCGGGAACAGGCCCGCTTCCTCCTCCTCGGCCGCGCGGGGCGCGATCTCCCTGGACACGATGTCGCGGACGAGCGCGACGAGCTGCCGGGACTCCTCGGTGGGCAGGCTGCGTTCCACCAGCTGCGGGGCACGGTCGGACATGACAGCGCTCTCCTCCCTGTCGGGCGTAGCGGCGGTCGCACGCGCGGGGTAGGAGCGGCGCCGCCGGGTGATCCCGGGCATCGCCCGGAAATACATGACTCCCCAACCGATCCTGCCCTCTCGGATCACAAGAGGCGCTGGCCAGCGGCTGTGGCGGCTTGAGTATGCCCGATCGGAGCGCTGCCGTCACGGAGTGCACGGCGGGCCCGGCGGTCCTGGTTATGGTCCGAACCTCTGACCCAACTGGTCCGGTCCGTCCGGGGGATCCGCCCGGCGCCGCACCGTCCGGTCGGGCCGGTGGGGCGGGGAGCCGGGTGAGCTCTCCGCCCCGTACGCCGTCAGTGGATTCCCAGCTCCTTCAGGACGCGGCTCTGTGCCGCCGTCGGAACGGCGGGGAAGTAGACATAGCAGACCCCGCCCGTGCCTCCCCTGACCCGGCCGGTGGCGTCGTAGCGCTTCGTGCGGAGCCAGATGTTCTCCCACTCACGCCGCCGGTAGACACGGCGTACGGCCTCGTTGGACGGCGACGCGGGGTCGTTCGCGACCACGTCGCCTTCGGCGGTGAAGCCGATCACCGTCATCAGGTGGCCCGAGGTCCCGTAGCCCGCTCCGGTCAGCTCCTCCTTGATGAAGGACTGCGACGTGATGACCGGGATGCCGGCGCCGATCAGCTTCTCCAGGTCCGTCAGCGAGCCCAGCCGGGTGACCACGGCGCTCATGTCCTTGTACGTGGCGGCGTAAGCGGCGTTGAAGGGCCAGTTGCCGCAGCCCTCGTACTGGTAGTCGAACGTGTACCGGGCCGCGTGACAGACCTGCGGGTCCGCGATCTCCGGCCTGACCCAGGCCAGGTCCTCGGCCGTGGGCCTGCGTCCCCAGTACTCGATGATCATCTGCGAGGAGGTGGGGCTGCACCACGCCTCGCCCCCGTTGTCGTACTCCGGGTACTCCCCCACGTGGACGTTCTGCGAGTAGCGCGGCACCGCCAGTTCACGGGCGAGCCCGGGCGCGGTGGCGGGGACCGTGAAGCGGTCCGGGATGTCGGAGGCCATGGCGCCGATCCGCCGGACCGTGGGCGTGAGGCTGGTCCCGGGCGCGCGGTGGAGGGTGAGGCGCAGCCGGTAGGAGACCAGCCGGAGCCCGCTCGCGGCGTCGTCGACGGAGAACGTGTCGGTCCAGATCGAGCTCTTGCCGTCGCTCTGGTCGTCGACGGAGGTGCGGCGGATGTCGCCGTCGCCCGCCGCCCAGCGGCCCATCACGTACCAGGGGGTGTCGGTGCCGTCGGAGTAACTGCCGAGCAGTTCGATCTGGATCCACGTGCCCGCGGGCGCGTCGGCGTTCCAGGAGGCGATCACTTCGGTGGCCGGGACCTTGGAGCGGTGGACCGGCGAGGTCCACGTCGCGTACTCCCAGGAGCTGGTCGTCCCGGTGTGCGGGTCCGTGTAGTCACGGAGCCCGGTGGGGGCGGAGATCACGAGCCCCGGCCTGCGGCCCGCGACCACGCGGGTGCCCGATCCGGAGCCGCAGCGCCAGTCGGTGTAGGTGTTCCAGAAGCGGTTGTCCACCTGCGGCGCCGCCGCGGTGGGGGCGACGGGGCCGGGGACAGCGGCCGTCGCGGGCCCGGCTGAGGTCACCGCGCCGCCGGCCGCCGCTGCCGCGAGCGCGGCGGTCAGCACGGTTCTGCGCGAAGTCGGTCTGGTCATGGGCGAGACCCCCGGTCGTGAGCGGAATGGGGCTGCGGGTGCCGATCGGTGGGGCAACTATCGCGGGTCGCGGCACCGTTCGGCCAGCGATTCCGCTCGCGCCGCCGGACCAATATTGGTCTGGTCCACTGGCGTGACCTGCGGCCGCTCCGGCCGGGCTCGTAGGATGGGCGGATGAACGACCTCGCTGAGCACGCCCGCGCCCTGCGGGCCCTGCCCCCGTCCTGCGGCCCGGTGCGGCTGATCGCGGTCGACGGACATGCCGGTTCGGGCAAGAGCACGTTCGCGGCCCGGCTCTCGGCGGCGCTCGACGACGCGCCGGTACTGCACCTGGACGACCTCGCGACCCACGACGAGCTCTTCGCGTGGACGGACAGACTGCGCGAGCAGGTGCTCCTCCCGCTCTCGCGCGGCGAGCGCGCGCTCTACGCGCCGTACGACTGGACGGGGCGGCGCTTCGGCCCCGCGCGGACACTGGAGCCCGCGCCCGTGGTGCTGTTGGAAGGCGTGGGATCGGGGCGGCGGGAGGTACGGCCGCTGCTCGCGGGGCTCCTGTGGATGGAGCTGGCGAGCGGCCCGTCCTGGGAACGCGGCCGGCACCGCGACGGCCCCGAGCTCAGGGAGTTCTGGGACGGCTGGACGGCCGCCGAGGAACGGCATTTCGCCGACGACCCCTCGCGGCCCTTCGCCGATGCGCTGATACGGCAGTTGCCGGTGGGATACGAGTGGTTGAAGGGACCCCGGGCCACCACAGGGGTGAACCTTTTCATCACTCACGGTGAAGGCGTGGCGCCGTCCCCCTGAGCGGTCCGGAATCGGTCCGGAAGTGCCTCAACTCGGCTTGACCGAGGGGCCGTACAGGTCCTACGTTCTCAATGTGCGGCTTTTCGGAGCCCCCGTAGACGCGAAGCCCCCGGTTGTTCCCCCGTGACCGGGGGCTTCGTTCTGCGCTCACACCCTCTTCCGGCGACCCCGCACAGAGCTTTTTACTCACCCACAGTCACGGCCAGCCGTCGGCCACACCCGCAGCCGCCTGCTGCCTTCGCGGGTACGATGCACTGCGGTGCGGTCAATTCCCGTCCCCGGCACGGTGATTCGACGTGCCCAGGTGGGCATGCTGTGCGGGCGGGACATCCTGGGGGCACGGTTTGTGGGGGACCTGATGGACATCGGCACGCAGGGCGCTCAGGCCCCCGCCGACCTAGCCTGGCTGCGCGGCGTCGACGCCTACACCATGGGCGCGTACCCGCAGGCCGAGGAGGAGTTCAGAACCGCGGTGCGCTTCGATCCCGGCATGGCGGACGGCTGGCTCGGCCTCCATGCCCTGCGGGTCGACACGACCACGGCGCTGCTGCGCATGTACCGCCATCGCGAACGCTTCGGCGAACAGCGCGCCCGGCATCGCCGCACCCTGAACTCCTGGTACTGGCTGGGCTGGTGGGTGCAGCCCGTACTGGAGAGTCCGCGCGACCTGCTGCTCGCGCACGCCTCCCACTGGCTCGACGGCCGGCACGTGCCCGAGCTCGACCGGGCCCTGGCCGGGCTGCCGCCGGTCGACGCGGACCCGCAGGTACGGTTCCTGCACGCCTGCCGCTCGTACCTGGTCAAGGACTGGGAGCAGCTCGTACGCAACACCGAACAGCTCGTCGAGGACCCGCTGCTCGGCATCGAGGCGGGGCTGTTCGGGGGCATGGCCCGGGTGCGTCTGGAGATGTACGGGCAGGCCGAACCGCTGCTCTCGGCCGCCCTGATGCGCTGCCGCAGTGAGCAGCCGCAGCGCAAGGAGCTGCGCTACTGGCTGGCAAGGGCCCACGAGGGTACGGGGCGCAGCGCCGCTGCCCTGCCCCTCTACCGGGCGGTGCACCGGGTCGACCCGGCGTTCATGGACACCTCGGCCCGGCTCGCCGCGATCTCCGAAGGCGACGGCTACGACGATTCGGCCGACCTGGCCTCCGTGGCGCTGACCGGCTTCGGCTCGGACGGTGCGGGAACGGAGACGCAGATCGACGGTGACGCGCTGCTGGGCACCGATCTGGTGGACGGCCGGGAGCCGTGGCTCGGCGGCGATCCGCAGGGCCTGGCCGGGACCGTCGCGCCGCCGCCGGTGGACGGGGTGCGGGAGAAGTCGCCCGTGGGCGGCCGGTCGGGGCCCCCGGTCTTCCCGGCGGGACCCAGCGACCCGGCACTCCTCGCCGAGGCACTGGCCGAGCTGGAGCGGATGGTCGGCCTCGAACCGGTGAAGCGCCAGGTCAAGGCCCTGTCCGCCCAGCTGAACATGGCGCGTCTGCGCGCCGAGCAGGGGCTGCCCGTCCAGCCGCCCAAGCGGCACTTCGTCTTCTCCGGCCCCTCCGGAACCGGCAAGACGACGGTCGCCCGCATTCTGGGCCGGGTCTTCTACGCGCTGGGTCTGCTCGGCGGTGACCATCTGGTGGAGGCCCAACGGGCCGATCTGGTCGGTGAGTTCCTCGGCCAGACCGCGGTCAAGGCGAACGAGTTGATCGATTCGGCGCTCGGCGGGGTGCTCTTCGTCGACGAGGCGTACAGCCTCTCCAACTCCGGTTACAGCAAGGGTGACGCGTACGGGGACGAGGCGCTGCAGGTCCTCCTCAAGCGGGCCGAGGACAACCGGGACCATCTCGTGGTGATCCTCGCGGGCTACCCGGAGGGCATGGACCGGCTGCTCGCCACGAATCCCGGACTCTCGTCGCGGTTCACCAGCCGCGTCGACTTCCCCAGCTACCGCCCGCTGGAGCTGACCGCGATCGGCGGGGTGCTGGCCACGGAGAACGGGGACGTGTGGGACGAGGAGTCCCTGGAGGAGCTGCGCAGCATCAGCGGGCACGTCGTGGCCCAGGGGTGGATCGACGAACTGGGCAACGGCCGGTTCCTGCGGACCCTGTACGAGAAGAGCTGCGCCTACCGTGATCTGCGTCTTTCCGGGTACGCGGCGGTGCCCACCCGGGACGATCTCGCTACCTTGCGGCTGCCGGATCTCATGCAGGCGTACGGCGAGGTGCTGTCCGGGCGGGGGCCGGTGAACCGGGGGCCTCAGGAGCCGGGGGCGGTGTGACGGGGTGCGCGCCGGCGCGCCGGGGCGTCCTCTTCCGCCGGACGGGTTTGATGTGCCCGCCCGGCGAAAGGGGTACGGCGCCGCTCGCCGCTTGAGGTGTTCTCCCCCGTGTCAGGGGCGGCCCGCCATTGCCCTGGGTTCCTTCCGGTCCGTCGGGACGTCCACCAGGCGGCGTGGCACCGAGACCCGGTGGGCCGGGTCCCGGACTTCGCCGACCAGCATCTCCAGGACGTCCTCCATGGCGACGAGGCCGAGTACCCGGCCCGAGGCGTCGGCGACCTGCGCCAGGTGCGTCGCGGCCCGGCGCATCACGGTCAGGGCGTCGTCGAGCGGGAGTTCCGCGCGTACCGTCGCCATCGGGCGCCAGATCTGCTGCGGGACGGCGCGTTCGACGTCCTCCAGGTCCAGGACGTCCTTGACGTGGAGATAACCCATGAACGGGCCGCCGCCCTCCGCGCAGACCGGAAAGCGCGAATAGCCGGTCCGTACGGTCAGTTCCTCCAGCCGGCGCGGGGTGACCGAGGGGTCGACCGTCACCAGGGAGCCCCGGTCGAGCAGCACATCGGTGACGGGCCTGCTGCCCATCTCCAGCGCGTCCTCCAGACGCTCCTGCGCTGCCGGTTCCAGCAGCCCGGCCTGCCCGGAGTCCTCGACGAGCCGGTTGAGCTGCTCGCTGGTGAACACCGCCTCGACCTCGTCCTTGGGCTCGACCTTGAAGAGCCGCAGGACGAGGCGCGCGCAGACGCCCAGGGCGGCGGTGACCGGGCGGCAGAGCCGGGCGAAGCCGACGAGGCCGGGGCTGAGCCACAGCGCGGTCTTCTCGGGGGCGGCCATCGCCAGGTTCTTCGGGACCATTTCGCCGATGACGAGATGGAGGAAGACGACGAGGGCCAGGGCCAGCGCGTATCCGAGGGGGTGGATGAGTCCTTCGGGGACGTGCGTCGCGTGGAAGACCGGCTCCACAAGACGGGCGACGGTCGGTTCGGCGACGGCTCCGAGGGTGAGTGAGCAGAGGGTGATGCCGAACTGGGCGGCCGCCATCATCTGCGGCAGGTTCTCCAGTCCGTACAGCACCTGCTTGGCCCGGCTCGAACCGCTCGCCGCGAGCGGTTCGACCTGACTGCGGCGTACGGAGACGAGCGCGAACTCGGCGCCGACGAAGAACCCGTTCGCGAGCACGAGCAGCGCGGCGAACAGCAGCTGGACGAGACTCATCGCACGGCCTCCAGCCGGCTGTGGGCGAACGCTTCGGCGGACTGTCCCGGCGCCTCGGCCAGACGCACGAAGCGGACCTGTTCGGCCCGGTAGTGGCCGACCTGGCGGACGGCGATCCGCCAGCCGGGGAGCTCGGCACGGTCACCGGGGGCGGGGATGCGCCCCAGCAGGCCGGCGACCAGACCGGCCACGGTCTCGTACGGCCCGTCGGGCACGTCGAGACCGATCCGGCGCAGGGTGAGGACCCGGCAGCTGCCTTCGACGTCCCAGGCGGGGCGTCCGTCCTCGGCGACGGCGGGTACGAATTCGGGCCGGTCGGAGCCGACGGCGTCGTGCTCGTCCCTGACCTCGCCGACGAGTTCCTCGATGATGTCCTCGAGGGTGACGACACCGGCGGTCCCGCCGTACTCGTCGACCACCACGGCGATCGGCTGCTCGTTGCGCAGCCGGTGCAGCAACTGCTCCACTGGGAGCGTCTCGGGTACCAGGAGCGGCGGTACGGCGATCCGGCCCGCGGGCGTGCGCAGCCGGTCGCGGGCGGGGACCGCGAGGGCGTCCTTGAGGTGGACCATGCCGACGACCTCGTCGATGCGCTCCCGGTAGACGGGGAAGCGGGAGAGGCCGGTGGCGCGGGTGAGGTTGAGGACGTCCGCGGCGGTCGCCGAGGACTGGAGGGCGCTGACCTTCACCCGGGGGGTCATGACGTGCTGCGTCGTGAGTCCGGCGAGCGACAGGGTGCGTACGAAGAGGTCGGCGGTGTCCTGTTCCAGGGTGCCCGCCTCCGCGGAGTGCTGAGCCAGCGAGACCAGTTCGCCCGGGGTGCGGGCGGAGGCCAGTTCGTCGGTGGGCTCGACACCCAGCAGACGTACGAGCCGGTTGGCGACGGTGTTGAGCGCGGTGATCACCGGCCGGAAGACCGTGGCGAAGCGGTGCTGGGGACCGGCGACGAACCGGGCGACCTGGAGCGGCCGTGAGACCGCCCAGTTCTTCGGTACGAGTTCGCCGATCACCATCTGCACGGCGGCGGCCAGCAGCATGCCGATCACCATGCCCACCCCGGGTACGACCCCGGCGGGCAGTCCCGTTGCGGTGAGCGGTCCGGCGAGCAGCTGGGCGAGTGCCGGTTCGGCGAGCATGCCGACGACCAGCGAGGTGATGGTGATGCCCAGCTGGGTGCCGGAGAGCTGGAAGGAGAGTTCACGCAGGGCGGCGACGACGGTACGGGCCCGCCGGTCGCCTTCGGCGGCGGCGCGTTCGGCGTCCGGCCGCTCCACCGTGACGAGCCCGAATTCGGCCGCCACGAAGAATCCGTTGGCGAGGATGAGAAGGAATGCCGCGGCGAGCAGCAGCAGGGGGGTGGTCATACCGCCGCCTCCGGGGAGAGCGTGGACTCAGGCTCTGCTGGGGCGGCGCAGGTACTACCGGACGATCCGTCCATTGCTGGAGGGAGTCACTCCTTGGGTCGCAGGAAAGCCCCGCCGGCCTCGTGGACCTCTCGTGCGGGGCGGGGCGCACAGGGCGCCGCCGCCCTCAAGAGTAGTCAAGAAGGGGCCGTACGGGGCAGGGGGCTCAGCCGTTCTCCGTACCGGCGTCCGCTCCGGTGCCGTGGGATTCGGCGAGGGCGCGGAGCGTACGGGTGTCTCGGATGGCCTGTGCCTTGGCGATTCCGGGCTGGATGCCGAGGGCTGGCAGGCTGGTGCCGTCGCTGAGGTCGAGGAAGACCCAGGGGTCTCCGACCCGCAGGTTGACGCGGAGGATCTCCGCCCACGCCAGCCTGCGGGTGCGGGTGAGGTTGACGACGGTGACCCCGGCCTCGTCGGCGACTACCTTGGGCCGGCTGAGCAGGGCGAGGACGCCGAAGAAGAGCAGCGCCACGAAGACGAAGCTGGTCCGCTCCGCCGCGCTCAGCTTCTCCAGCGCCAGGGCGACGACGGTGATGACGACGAACATCGCCAGACCGACGGTCAGCAGGACCACCCGGGTGAGGGTGGGCCTGAAGGTGACCGGAAGGGCGGGCAGTTCGGGCCGGGGCGCGGGGGCGGTCATCAGGTTCTCTGTCTTCCGGTGTTCGGTGGTTCCCCGGCCGTCAGAGGCGGCAGGCGTGGATGGCCGTGGTGAGGATGGCGCGGGCACCCAGTTCGTACAGGTCGTCCATGATCCGCTGGGCTTCCTTGGCCGCGACCATGGAACGGACGGCGACCCAGCCCTCGTGGTGCAGCGGGGAGATGGTCGGCGACTCCAGCCCCGGAGTGAGGGCCACGGCGCGCTCCAGGTGCTCGACGCGGCAGTCGTAGTCCATCATCACGTAGCTGCGGGCGACCAGGACGCCCTGGAGACGGCGGAGGAACTGCTGGACCTTGGGGTCGTCGTCGGGGGCGCCGGTGCGGCGGATGACGACGGCTTCCGACGTCATGATCGGCTCGCCGATGACTTCGAGTCCGGCGTTGCGCAGGCTGGTGCCCGTCTCCACGACGTCGGCGATGACCTGGGCGACGCCCAGCTCGACGGCGGTCTCGACCGCGCCGTCGAGGTGGACGACGGAGGCGTTGACGCCGGCTTCGGCGAGGTGCTTGGCGACGATGCCCTCGTAGGACGTGGCGATCGTCATGCCGTCGAAGTCCTGCGGGCCCTCGGCCGTGCCGGGCTTCGTGGCGTAGCGGAACGTGGAGCGGGCGAAGCCGAGCTGGAGGATCTCCTCGGAGTCGGCGCCGGAGTCCAGGAGCAGGTCCCGGCCGGTGATGCCGATGTCGAGGCGGCCGGAGCTGACGTAGATCGCGATGTCGCGCGGTCGCAGGTAGAAGAACTCGACCTCGTTCTCCGGGTCGACCAGGACGAGTTCTTTCGACTCCTTGCGCTGCTGGTAGCCGGCCTCATGGAGCATCGCCATCGCAGGCCCGGAGAGTGCACCCTTGTTGGGGACGGCGATGCGCAGCATGAGGTCAGGTTTCCTTTGTGCGAAGGGGTGTTCTGCGGGCGTGCGGTGCGGGACGGTGCGTCGGCTCAGAGGTGGGCGTAGACGTCGTCGAGGGAGATTCCGCGGGCGACCATCATCACCTGGACGTGGTACAGCAGCTGCGAGATCTCCTCGGCGGCGGCCTCTTTGCCCTCGTATTCGGCGGCCATCCAGACTTCGGCGGCCTCCTCGACGACCTTCTTGCCGATGGCATGCACTCCCTTGTCCACCAGCTCGGCGGTGCGGGAGGTGGTGGGGTCGCCGTTGGCGGCCTTGAGCTGCAGCTCGGCGAAGAGCTCTTCGAAGGTTTTGTTCGCCATGATGGTCCTTAGAATACGGGGTCCAATGAGACGGGCGCGCAGCGCCTCGGTCGAGGGTGGCGGCGGGCGACGGGCGACGGGCGGGAACTCAGCGCCAGGGTTCGCTGACGGTGCGCAGCGTCGCGGCGGTCGCGACGGCGGCGGTCACCGCTTCGTGGCCCTTGTCCTCGTTGGACCCTTCGAGGCCGGCCCGGTCGAGCGCCTGCTCCTCGGTGTCACAGGTGAGGACGCCGAAACCGACCGGGACCCCGGTGTCGACGGTGACCTGGGTGAGGCCCATGGTGACGCCCTGGGACACGTACTCGAAGTGGGGGGTGCCACCGCGGATGATCACGCCGAGGGCGACGATCGCGTCGTAACCGCGGCCGGCCAGGACCTTCGCGACGACCGGGAGCTCGAAGCTGCCGGGGACGCGGAGCAGCGTCGGCTCGTCGATGCCGAGGTCGTGCAGGGCGCGCAGCGCGCCGTCGACGAGGCCGTCCATGACCTTCTCGTGCCACTGGGCCGCGATCACCGCGACCCGCAGGTCACCGCAGTTGCGTACGGACAGTTCGGGTGCGCCCTTGCCGCTCATGTCTTTCTCTCCTGCTCGTTCCGTGATCGTTACTGGTTGCCGCAGGTCGACGCGGGGATCGCGTCGAGCCAGGGCAGGTCGTGCCCCATCCGGTCGCGCTTGGTGCGCAGGTACCGCAGATTGTGTTCGCCGGCCTGGACGGGCATGGGCTCGCGGCCGGTCACCGCCAGACCGTGGCGCAGGACCGCCGCGGTCTTGTCGGGGTTGTTCGTCATCAGCCGCACGCTGTGGACGCCGAGGTCGAGGAGCATGCGGGCACCCGCGGCGTAGTCCCGGGCGTCGGCGGGCAGGCCGAGTTCGAGGTTGGCGTCCAGGGTGTCGACGCCCTGTTCCTGGAGCTCGTACGCGCGCAGCTTGGAGAGCAGGCCGATCCCCCGGCCCTCGTGGCCGCGCAGATAGATGACGATGCCGCGGCCCTCCTGCGTGATGCGCTCCATGGAGGCGTGCAGCTGGGGGCCGCAGTCGCAGCGCTGGGACTGGAAGATGTCGCCGGTCAGGCACTCGGAGTGGACCCTGACCAGGACGTCGTCGCCGTCGCCGATGTCACCGTGGACGAGGGCCACGTGCTCGACGCCGTCGATGATCGAGCGGTAGCCGTACGCGGTGAACTCGCCGAACGCGGTCGGCAGCCGGACCTCGGCCTCGCGGCGGACCGTCGGCTCGGAGCTCCGTCGGTAGGCGATCAGGTCCTCGATGGAGATGATCGTGAGGCCGTGCTTGCGTGCGAAGGGGACCAGCTCGGGCAGGCGCAGCATCACGCCGTCCTCGCCCGCGATCTCCACGATGGCGCCCGCGGGCCGCAGCCCGGCGAGACGGGCCAGGTCGACGGCGGCCTCGGTGTGGCCGTTGCGGACCAGGACACCGCCGGAGCGGGCACGGAGCGGGAAGATGTGGCCGGGGCGCACGAAGTCGCCGGGGCCCGCCTCACCGGCCGCCAGCATGCGGAGCGTGGTGGCGCGGTCGGCTGCGGAGATGCCCGTGGTCACGCCGTACGCGGCGGACGCGTCCACGGAGACGGTGAAGGCCGTCTTCATGGATTCGGTGTTGTGGTCGACCATCTGCGGCAGTTCGAGCCGTTCCAGCTCGCTGCTCTCCATGGGTGCGCAGATCAGGCCGCGGCACTCGCTCATCATGAAGGCGATGATCTCCGGGGTGGCCTTCTCCGCGGCGATGACGAGGTCGCCCTCGTTCTCGCGGTTCTCGTCGTCGACGACCACGACGGGGCGTCCGGCGGCGATGTCGCGAATGGCCTGCTCGACGGGGTCGAGGGAGAGGTCGACGACGTGGGGCCCGTGTTCCGGGTGCAACCAGGTGGGCTGGGCAGTCATGCCGTGGCTCCTTCCAGAGCGGGTGTCCGCGTACGCAGCCACCAGTCGCGCATGCCCCACAGGACGAGGGCGCCGTATACGACGTAGATGAGACCGGAGAAGGCGAGACCGCTGTGGAAGTTCAGCGGTACGCCGACCAGGTCGACGAGCAGCCAGGCGAACCAGAACTCGACCATGCCGCGCGCCTGGGCGAGCATCGCGACGAGGGTTCCGGCGAATATGTACGCGTCGGCCCACGGGCTCCAGGAGAGCGAGGGGAACGCGGTGAAGAGTCCGCCCACGGCGAGCGTGCCGAGTGCGGCGCCGCCGATGAGCCAGCCGCGCTCGCGCCAGGTGGCGAAGCGGACCGCGATCGAGCCGTCCTGCGCCTGCTGCCTGCCGCGGGTCCACTGCTGCCACCCCCAGACGGCGACGGCGACGACGATCACTTGCTTGCCGACACTGCCGGCCTGCTGGACGGAGACGTTGGCGGCGATGAGCACGAGGCCGGAGAGGAGCTGGGCGGGCCAGGTCCAGACGGAGCGGAGCCAGCCCAGCGTCAGGGCGATCAGACCGATGGTGTTGCCGATCAGGTCGGACCAGATGATGTGCTGGCCGAAGGCGGTGAACGCCTCCGAGTTCAGCCAGGTCAGGGCACTCACTTCACCGGCTCCTCGGGCTCCTGGGCCGCGCGGTCGCCGAGCAGGCGCTCGACGTACTTGGCGATGACGTCCACCTCCAGGTTGACCGGGTCGCCGGGCTGCTTGAGGCCGAGCGTGGTCAGGGCGAGGGTGGTGGGGATGAGGCTGATGGTGAAGTAGTCGGGCCCGGCCTCGACGACGGTCAGGCTCACGCCGTCGACGGTGATCGAGCCCTTCTCCACCACGTACCGGGTCAGGTCCCGCGGCAGCGAGATCCTGACGATCTCCCAGTTCTCCGAGACCTCACGGTCGACGATGCGGCCCGTGCCGTCGACGTGCCCCTGGGCGATGTGCCCGCCGAGCCTGCCGCCGAGGGCCATGGGCCGCTCCAGGTTGACCCGGGAGCCGACGGCCAGGGCGCCGAGGCTGGAGCGGTTCAGGGTTTCCGCCATCACGTCGGCGGTGAACTCGTGCTCGCCGAGGTCCACGACGGTGAGGCAGACGCCGTTGACGGCGATCGAGTCGCCGTGTTTGGCACCTTCGGTGACGACGGGACCACGCAGCCGGAAGCGGGAGGCGTCGTCCAGCTCCTCGACGGCGGTGACCTCACCCAGTTCTTCGACAATTCCGGTGAACACTCAGTTTCCCTTCCGAGCAGGAACGGGGACGGCGGTGATGCGCAGATCGGGGCCGATGCGTTCGGTCTCGGTCACATCGAGGCGCAACGCCCGGGAGATGGTGGAGATTCCGGCGTCGGCGAGGGCTGCGGGGCCCGCGCCGAGGAGGACCGGGGCGAGATAGCCGACGACCTTGTCGACCGTTCCCGCGGCGACGAAGGCACCGGCCAGGGTCGGGCCTCCTTCGAGGAGTACGGAGCGGATGTCACGGGCGTACAGGGCGCCGAGCAGGGCCTCGATGTCGAGACCGGTGCCGGCGGCGGAGCGGGGCAGCCGGAGCACGGCCTCTGCGGGGAGGTGGGCCGTGTCGGCGTCCTCGGCGACGGCGATCAGGGTGGGAGCGGTGCCGTCGAGAACGCGGGCGCCGGGCCGTACGGCGGTGGCACCGGTGTCGACGACCACTCTGAGCGGCTGGTGCGCGCCGTCGATGCCGCGCACGCCGAGCTGCGGGTCGTCGGTGCGCGCGGTGCCGGAGCCGACGATCACGGCGTCGGCCTCGGCGCGCAGCCGGTGGACGTCGGCGCGGGCTTCGGGAGAGGTGATCCAGCGGCTGGTGGCGTCCGCGGCCGCGATCCGGCCGTCGAGGGTGGCCGCGTACTTCCACAGGACGTACGGACGGCCGAGGCGTACGGAGGTGAGCCAGGCGGCGTTGCCCGCCTCGGCCTCGTCGGCGAGCAGCCCCTGCACGGTCTCGATCCCGGCTGCGCGGAGGGTGTCCGCGCCGCCGGTGGCCTGCGGGTTCGGGTCCCCGACCGCGTAGACGACCCGGCTCACCCCGGCCTCGGCCAGCGCCTGGGCGCAGGGTCCGGTCCTGCCGGTGTGGTTGCAGGGTTCCAGGGTCACATAGGCGGTGCCGCCACGGGCGCGCCCGCCGGCTGCGCGCAGGGCGTGGATCTCGGCGTGGGGGCCGCCGGCCCGCTGGTGGAAGCCTTCGCCTGCCGGTGCCCCGGCCGCGTCGAGAACGACGCATCCGACGACCGGGTTGGGACTGGTGGAGCCGAGACCGCGGGCTGCGAGCGTGATGGCTCGCCGCATGGCGGTGATGTCGGCTGCGGTGTCCACCGGGTCCTCCTGCCTCTTCGGGCACGGACTCCGGGGCCTGTCGATGACGACAGATGAAGCGGAACGCAACAGGGGAACGCCAAAACCGAAGACACGGATGCACGTGTCCCGGGAGATCCCGGATGCATCCGCCGACGGCGGCGTACCTGTAGACGCCCGCCGCGCACTGCCTCCCATCCGGACTTTAACCGTCGGTCCAGGAATCTCACCTGGTCAACCGGCCGCTGGATGCGGACGGGTCGCGGACTATAACCGCCGGTTCGGAATTACACCGACCCCGGAGTGCGCTGCTGCTGGTACAGGACCAGTCTGCCACGGTCGCTCGCCGGCCATACGGGCGAGTACCTGTGGGGTAACTCACAGGATCCTGCGGGAGGGGTACGCACCGGGACAGTCGGGGCGGATGGTCCAGACCTATTGACTCACTGGTCTAGTCCTCTTAATCTCTGCGTCACCTCCGAGGTTCGGTCCGGGTGTGCGCACGCCCGGACCCCAACACGACCCACCCCCCTTGTCAGTTGTGTTCTGCCGACCTCCCCAGGAGGAACGACAAATGCTGTCCCCCACTCGTGCGAGAGCCACCCTGCTCGCAGCCTGCGCGGCCGTCGCCGGGCTGCTCGTGGGCGGCCTCGCCGCCACTCCGTCGGCCGCCGCCGACCAGGAGTCCTGTCGCCCGGACGGGCTGTACGAAACCCCCGGCGTGGACGTCCCGTACTGCTCGGTCTACGACAGTGACGGCCGCGAGAAGATGGGCGCCGACCACCAGCGGCGCGTCATCGGCTACTTCACCAGCTGGCGCACCGGCAAGGACGGCAAGGCCGCCTACCTCGCGTCCGACATCCCGTGGGACAAGGTCACCCATCTGAATTACGCGTTCGCGCACATCGACGGCCAGAACAAGATCTCCGTCGGTTCCGACAGCCCGCAGAACGCCTCCACCGGGATGACCTGGCCGGGCGTCGCGGGAGCCGAGATGGACCCCGCACTCCCCTACAAGGGCCATTTCAATCTGCTCGGCAAGTTCAAGAAGCAGCACCCCGACGTGAAGACCCTGGTGTCGGTGGGCGGCTGGGCCGAGACCGGCGGGTACTTCGGCGACAACGGCGACCGGGTGAACTCCGGCGGCTTCTACTCGATGGCGACCAACGCCGACGGCTCCGTCAACCAGGCCGGCATCAACACCTTCGCCGACTCGACCGTCGCCTTCATCAAGAAGTACGGCTTCAACGGCGTCGACATCGACTACGAGTACCCGACCACGATGAAGGACGCGGGCAACCCGCTGGACCACACCCTCGCCAACGCGCGCAGGGCCGGTCTCGTCAAGGGCTACGCCGCGCTGATGAAGACGCTGCGCGAGAAGCTCGACCGGGCCGCGGCGGCCGACGGCAAGCACTATCTGCTGACCGTGGCGGCGCCGTCCTCCGGCTACCTGCTGCGCGGCATGGAGACCTTCCAGGTCCAGAAGTACCTGGACTACGTCAACATCATGTCCTACGACCTGCACGGCGCCTGGAACGAGTACGTCGGACCCAACGCCTCGCTCTTCGACGACGGCAAGGACGCCGAACTCGCCCAGGGCGGCGTGTACTCGACCTCGCAGTACGGCGGGGTCGGCTACCTCAACACCGACTGGGCCTACCACTACTTCCGCGGTTCGATGCCGGCCGGCCGTATCAACATCGGTCTGCCGTACTACACCCGCGGCTTCAAGAACGTGCAGGGCGGTACGGACGGACTCTGGGGCAGGGCCGCCACGACCGAGTGCCCGGCCGGGGCCGGTCTGACCAAGTGCGGTGACGGGGCCGTCGGCATCGACAACCTCTGGCACGACCTGGACACCAACGGCAAGGAATCACCCGCCGGTTCCAACCCGATGTGGCACGCGAAGAACCTGGAGAAGGGCGTGGTGGGCGACTACGTCACCCAGTACGGATTCCCCGCCGGCACGAAGCTGACCGGCAGCTACGCCCGTAAGTACGACTCGACGCTGGTCGCACCGTGGCTGTGGAACGCCGAGAAGAAGGTCTTCCTCTCCACCGAGGACGAGCAGTCCGTCGCAGCCAAGGCGGACTACGTCGTCGACCGGGGCATCGGCGGCACGATGATCTGGGAGCTCGCGGGCGACTACGCGTTCAACTCCGCCAAGGGGCAGTACGAGCCCGGGTCCACGCTCACGTCGGCGATGTACGAGAAGTTCAAGTCGGCCACCCCGTACGGCGCCAAGCGGTCCACGATCGACCTGCCGGCCGAGGCGCTGGACATCGACGTGGCCTTCGAGCAGTTCCCGCTCGGTGACTCCAACTACCCCATCGGCCCGAAGCTGAAGATCACCAACAACACGAGGACCACGCTGCCCGGCGGTACGGAGTTCCGGTTCGACTACGCCACATCGGCGCCCGCCAACGCCAAGGACCAGTCCGGCTTCGGCACGACGATCATCCGCAGCGACCACACAGCCGCGAACAACATCGGCGGGCTCAAGGGCGACTACAACCGCGTCTCGCTGAAGCTCCCGGCCTGGCAGACCCTGGCCCCCGGGGCCTCGGTGCAGCTCGACTTCGTCTACTACCTGCCGACCTCGACGCCGTCGAACTGGACGGTGACCTTCGGCGGGACCTCGTACTCCCTCGCCGGTGACCTGGCACGCGGCACGACGGTGGTCGAACCCGGCACGGGCACCAGCCCGTCGCCCGGCCCGTCCACGACCCCGACGCCGGGTCCGTCCACCACCCCTCCCCCGGGCGGCGGTTGCTCCGCCGCGGCCTGGAGCGCGACCGCCGAGTACGGCTCGGGCGCGACCGTCAGCCACGCCTCCCACCAGTGGAAGGCCAAGTGGTGGACGAAGGGGGAAACGCCCGGCACCACCGGTGAATGGGGTGTCTGGCAGGACCTCGGGGCCTGCTGAAGCCAGCCCCGGCCGCCGTGGGGGGGGCCGGGACGGCCCCCAGACCGAACCCGCCGAAGGCGGCCCCGCACCCAGGAGCCGCGGGCCCCCCCCGGGGCACCCGCCGCAAGGGCGGCGCCGC
>NZ_JBHXQO010000023.1:0-36309 GCF_042717135.1 Streptomyces sp. NPDC058620 | reverse complement strand
GGGGGGGGGCCGTCGCGCCGCCCCCGCGGGGCGCCGGGGCGGCCCGCCCCCGCCCCCCCCCCCCGCACGGCCATGTGCGCGCACCTACCGGAGTCGCGTCAGCCGCCCGGCGCGAACAGCGCGTCCTGGGCGGCCTCGCGAGCCGCCACCAGCGCCCCGCGCAGCACCGCCGCTCCGCCGAGCGCTCCCGCCCTGACTTCCGTGGGCAGCGGCGACAGCCTGGCCAGCCGCTCCTCCACCCGTGAGGCCAGTTCCTCGCCGCCGGCGTGGCCCACCTCGCCCGCCAGGACCACACAGCCCGGGTCGAGCACCGAGACCACGGCGGCGGCGCCGAGCGCGACGCGGTCGGCGAGTGCGTCCAGGAAGGCGTCGCCGTCCGCGGCCCCCGCCAGCGCGGCCTGGACCGCGTGCACCGCGGCCGGGTCCTGTTCGCCGGTGCGCGCACCCGCCGGCGCCTCGGCCGGTACGCCGTACCGGGCGGCCAGCTCGCAGACGGCGGCCGAGCCGGCCAGCGAGTGGAACCCGCCGTCGCAGCTGACGGCCGAGGGCACGCCCGTCGTCCACGGCACGGGCAGGAAGCCGATCTCGCCCGCCCCGCCGGAGGCTCCGCGGCGCAGCCTGCCGTCCAGCATGACGGCGGCGCCGATGCCGTGCCCGAGCCAGAGCAGCACGAAGGTGTCGCGGTCCCGGGCCGCGCCGGCGCGCTGCTCCGCGACGGCCGCGAGGTTGGTCTCGTTCTCCACCAGCACGGTGGCGGGCAGCCGCTGCTGGAGTGCGGCGACGAGCCCCCGGTGCCAGGCGGGCAGGCCGGTGGTGTCGCGGAGTTCCCCGGTGGCCGGGTCGATCAGCCCGGGGGCGCCGATGCCGACACTGTGCAGGGGTGCGGGGCCCGCCCGCCGTGCCGTGCGTTCCAGCAGTGCGACGGCCTGCTCGATGGCCGGGCCGGTGCCGGTCCCGACGTCGATCGGCAGGGTGTCCTCGGCGAGCGTCACCCCGAGGAGGTCGGCGACGACGACGGCGACGCTGTCGGTACGCACGTCCAGGGCCGCGAGGTGCGCGCGGTCGGCGACGATCCCGTACAGCCGGGCGTTGGGCCCGCGTCGCTCGGCACCGCTCTCGCCGACCACCCGGATGAGCCCGGCCCCCTGGAGGCGCTCGACGAGGTCGGCGACCGTGGGGCGGGAGAGTCCGGTGAGCGTTTTCAGTTGCGTGGCCGTCAAGGGACCGTCCCGCTGGAGCAGTTCCAGGGCGAGCCGGTCGTTGATGGCCCGGGCGGTGCTCGGTGAAGCGGGCATGCCGCGATCCTTCCAGATCCTGCCGCAGAGGTCGCCGTCTATTTATCAGGCAGGGTTCCTGATAGTTTACTGCCCGCATTGTGGAGACGGCTGCCGGGACCCCGGTGGGCCACATTTCCCAGGGGAGGGCACGGCGGTATGACGACGGATTCCACCAACACGGTCTTCGGTAAGGAGCAGGTGAGGCGGGCCAGGATCGCGGTCGCCGCGGTCTTCACCGTCCACGGAGCGGTGACCGGCAGTTTCGCCACCCGGGTGCCGTGGATCCAGGACCACGCCTCGGTGAGTGCGGGACAGCTCGGCCTGGCCCTCGCCTTCCCCGCGATCGGCGCCTCGCTCTCGATGCCGCTCGCCGGCCGGATTAGCCACCGCTTCGGCGCCAGGACCGCACTGCGCGGACTGCTGGTGCTCTGGACGCTGGCACTGATCCTGCCGGCCCTGGCCCCGAACCTGGTGACGCTCTGCGCGGCGCTCTTCGTGTACGGAGCGACGGCCGGGATGTCGGACGTGGCGATGAACGCGCTCGGCGTCGAGGTGGAGAACCGGCTCGACAAGTCGATCATGTCCGGGCTGCACGGGATGTGGAGCGTCGGCGCCCTGATCGGCTCGGCGGCGGGCACGGTCGCCGCCCACCTCGGCACCGATGCCAGGCTGCACCACACCATCGCCGCTCTCGCGCTCACGGCACTCGGGCTGATCGCCTGCCGGGGGGTGCTGGATCTGCGGAGCGAGGCGGGCGAGGAACCGCCGCCGCGCTTCACCCTGCCGCCGAAGTCGGCGCTGGCCATCGGCGCGGTGGGCTTCTGCGCGGTGTTCGCCGAGGGGGCCAGCCTGGACTGGTCCGCGGTCTATCTCAAGGACATCATGGGCAGCTCCGCCGGGCTGGCCGCCGCGTCCACGACGGCGTTCGCGCTGACGATGGCGGTGGCCAGGATCGCCGGTGACAGGGTCGTGGACCGCTTCGGCGCGGTCAGGACGGTCCGGGTCGGCGGCGGGCTGGCGACGGTGGGCGGGCTGCTCGTGGTCCTGGCACCGAACGCGGTCCTGGCCATGTGCGGCTTCGGACTGCTCGGCCTCGGGGTCGCCGTCGTCGTCCCGCTGGCGTTCGCCGCCGCGGGGCGCAGTGGTCCCAACCCGAGCCAGGCGATCGCGGGCGTCGCCACCATCACGTACACCTCCGGGCTCATCGCGCCCTCCATGATCGGTTCGCTGGCGGAGGTGACCTCGCTGATCGTGTCGTTCGGCCTGGTGACGGTGCTGGCCTTCAGCCTGGTGCTGTGCGCGGGCGTGCTCCGCGGGGCAGACCGTACGTCCACGGGCGGCGGCGTCCCGGACCCGTCGCCCGCCAAGGCGGGAACCGGCATCTGAGACCGGCCGCACCGGGGCCGGCCCGCGGCCCCGGTGCCCGGGGCGCTGCCGAGTACCGCAGCCTGCGGCATTAGCATGGCGCTGATCTTTTCCGCGGGAGAACACTCCGCTCGGACATGCGCGGTGAACACTCCGCACGGACACACAGGGAGCGACCATGGGCGGCCTCGGCGTGCGCTGGACCTTGCACGGCGACGGGAAGACCCCCGCGCCGGGGGCCGTGGTGCGCCCGGACGAGCGGCTCTCCTGGCCCCGTACGTTCGGGCTGGGCGCCCAGCACGTGGTGGCCATGTTCGGCGCCTCGTTCGTCGCCCCGGTGCTCATGGGCCTGGACCCGAACCTCGCGATCATGATGTCCGGCGTCGCGACGGTGATCTTCCTGCTGGCGACGAAGGGCAGGGTGCCCAGCTATCTCGGCTGTTCGCTCTCCTTCGTCGGTGTCGCGGCGACGATCCGGGCGAGCGGGGGTAGCAGTGCGACCATCACGGGCGCGGTCCTCGTGGTCGGCGCGGTGCTGTTCCTGGTGGGTCTCGCGGTGCAGCGGTTCGGCGCGCGGATCATCCACGCGGCGATGCCGCCCGTGGTGACCGGCGCGGTCGTCATGCTGATCGGTTTCAACCTGGCGCCCGTCACGGCGTCGACGTACTGGCCCCAGGACCAGTGGACGGCGCTGCTGGTGATGCTGTTCACCGGACTGGCCGTGGTCTGTCTGCGCGGATTCTTCTCCCGGATCGCGATCTTCCTCGGTCTGGTCTTCGGTTACGCGCTGTCCTGGGCGCTCGACAGCGTCTTCGGGAAGATCCACTCCCCGGCGGGCGGCGCCGAGGCCGTCGACCACTGGCGGCTGGACCTCTCCGCCGTCTCGCAGGCCGACTGGATCGGGCTTCCTTCCTTCCACGCCCCCAGCTTCGAGTGGTCCGCGATCCTGGTGGCCCTGCCCGTCGTGATCGCGCTGGTCGCGGAGAACGCGGGGCATGTGAAGGCCGTCGGCGAGATGACCGGTGACTCGCTCGACGACAAGCTGGGCACGGCCATCGCGGCCGACGGCGCCGCCTCCATGCTCTCCACCGCGGTGGGCGGCCCGCCCAACACCACGTACTCCGAGAACATCGGTGTGATGGCCGCGACTCGGGTCTACTCCACCGCCGCCTACTGGGCCGCCGCCTGTTTCGCCCTACTCTTCGGGCTCTGCCCCAAGTTCGGCGCGGTCGTCGCCGCGATCCCCGGTGGTGTGCTCGGCGGTATCACCGTCATCCTGTACGGCATGATCGGCCTCCTGGGCGCCCAGATCTGGACGAACGCCAAGGTCGATCTGCGTAACCCGCTCAACCTCGTACCGGCCGCGGCGGGCATCATCATCGGCGTCGGCGGAGTCAGCCTGAAGATCACCGACAACTTCGAGCTGAGCGGCATCGCCCTCGGCACCATCGTCGTGATCACCGGCTACCACGTGCTGCGGGCCTTCGCACCGGCCCACCTCAAGACCCAGGAGCCCCTGCTGGACTCGGGCACCTCCACCTACGACGAGGAGAAGCCCCCCGCGAAGGGCTGAGGCGCTACGGGCCGGGGCGGCTGGCGGCGGTGGACACCGCCGCGGCGGGTCTGCGCCTGCCCGCGTGCTGGCGTCCGCTGTTCCAGTACCGGCGCCACCCCGGCGTACACCCCGCGCAGTTCGCGCTCGCGGGGATCGACGCGCACCTCGGCGCGGGACTGGTGGGGCGCTGTCTGCTCACGCCGTGCCGCTGACCCTGCCCCGGTCCGCTCCTCGCCGGGACAGGCCGGAGAGATCACGCGCGTATCCAGGTCCTACCCTTGGCTGACCGACGACGCCTTCATTGCGGAGCACCTCGATGCCTGGCTCTCCTGACGCCCGTTCCGTCCGCTCCGACCGCCCCCGGGTGGTCGTCTCCGTACCGCCGCACCTGCGCGCCGAGTTCTTCACCCCCGAGGTCTGGGGGGAGTTGGAGCGGGCGGCGGAGCTGACCGTCCTCGACGAGCACCGTGACCGGGCGGCGCTGCTCGGCGCGCTTCCGGGCGCCCGCGCGCTCATCACCTCCTGGCGCAGTCCCCAGGCCGACGGGGAACTCCTCGACGTGGCGGACGCGTTGGAGCTGATCGCGCACACCGGCTCCGCCGTCGCCCCGTACGTCACCGAGGACGTCTTCCGTCGCCGGGTCCTGGTCACGCAGGCCGGGGACGAGATGGCGAGGCCGGTCGCCGAGGTCGCGCTCGCCTTCACGCTCGCCCTGCTGCACCGCATCCAGCGCTTCGACCATGCCCTGCGGGGCGGCGCGGAGTGGGCGGCCGCGAGCCAGGCGCCGCCGCGTCACGAGATCCACGGCAGCGAGATCGGGGTGATCGGGGCGTCCCGTACCGGCCGTGCCTACATCGCGATGGTGCGGGCGATGGGAGCGCGGGTGAGCGTCAGCGACCCGTTCCTGTCCGACGAGGACGCGGCGGCGCTCGGCGTGAGCGCCGTCCCCCTGGAGACGCTGCTTTCGCGCAGCAGGATCGTCGCCGTGCACGCGCCGGTCACCGAGGAGACCCACCGCATGATCGGCGCGGCGCAACTGGCGCTGATGCCGGACGGGGCCGGTCTCGTGAACACCGCCAGATCGTGGCTGGTGGACGAGGACGCCCTGCTGGCGGAGCTCAACTCCGGCCGGCTGGACGCCGCCATCGATGTGTTCGACGCCGAGCCGCTGCCCGCCGATCACCCGTTCCGCACCCTGCCCAATGTGCTGCTCACCCCGCATCAGGCGGCGGGGAGCGTCGAGTGCCGGCAGCGGCTCGGGGCGAGCGCCGTCGACGAAGTGCTGCGACTGCTGTCCGGGCGGCCCCCGGCCCACGCGGTCGGCGTCGACGCGCTCACCCGCCTGCGCTGAGAGCGCCCCCGCGCCCACACCCCCGTGCGCGGCGCAGCGCTGCCGGCCCGCGTGACGGCCGTTCTCAGTCCTCCGGAAGCTCGACCGGGCTGATCTCGTCGAACACGTCGCCGGGGCCGGGGTTCGTCGCGTCCGTGGCACCGCCGAACTGGTTCATCACACCCCAGACGGCGTTGAGCGCGGTCTGCACGGCGCCCTCGGCCCATCCGGCCGTCCAGGAGATGTCGTCGCCCGCGAGGAAGACACCCCGCTTGTCGGCGGGCAGCCGGTCCTGCATGAAGTGGGTGAACAGCCGCCGCTGGTAGCGGTAGTGGCCCGGCAGGTTGGCCTTGAACGCGCCCATGAAGTAGGGCTCGTTCTCCCAGGACACGGTCACCGGGTTGCCGATGATGTGCTTGCGGATGTCCACGTTCGGATAGATCTCGCCGAGCGACTTCAGCATGACGTCCATGCGCTCGTTCGGCGAGAGCGGCAGCCACTTCAGGCTGTCGTCGCACCAGGTGTACGAGAGACAGATGACGGCCGGCTTGTCCGGGCCCTCGTCGAGGAGGTACGTACCCCGGGTCATCCGGTCGGTCAGCGTCATCGACATGGTGTCCCGGCCGGTGATCTCGTCCTTGTCCAGCCAGAACGGCCGGTCGACCGGGACGAACAGCTTGGACGACTCCATGTAGTGGGTGCGCTCCATCGCCGTCCAGTGGTCGATCGGGAAGAGCGCGTCGTCACAGGCGATCTTGGAGAGCAGCAGCCAGGACTGCGCGGTGAAGATCGCGGCGCGGTACGTACGGATGTCGCCGCTCGCGTCGGTGACGGTGATCTTGTTGCCCGCGGTGCGGTTCAGCCGGGTCACGGCGGGGCGCGGCTCGCCGTTGTGCAGGGAGGCGAGTGACGTGCCCAGCGGCCAGTGGACGATCTTCTGCGGTTCGCGGTCCCAGAGGCGCAGCGGCAGCTGCTGGCTGCCGCCCACGATGCCGCGGTGGTGGTCGTCCGCCTCGCTGTAGACGACGCGCAGGATCTCCAGGATGGAGTTGGGGAAGTCGGTGTCCCAGCCGCCGGTGCCGAAGCCGACCTGACCGAAGATCTCGCGGTGCCGGAAGGACTTGAAGGCTTCGGAGTCGCAGAGGAAGCCGTAGAAGGTCTGGTTGTCGAACTTCTCGACGAGCTTCGCCCAGATCTCCCTGATGCGCGGGATGTCGCGATCGCGCATCGCGCGGTTCATGTCGGAGAAGTCCGCGCCCTCCTCCAGGCAGGCGTTCCAGGCGTCCATGACATCGCGGTAGACCTGCGGCAGGTCGGCGATGGTCTCCGCGTAGTGCGACTCGCCCTTGAGGTCGACGACGGTCGACGGGGTGGCCGGGGACAGCGGGTTGGGGAACGGCTTGGTCTCCAGCCCCACCAGGTCGATGTAGTGCTGGAGCGCCGTGGAGGACGGCGGGAAGCGCATCGCGCCCATTTCGGCGGTCAGTTCGGGGTCGCAGCCCTCGAAGCCGACCGTACGCAGCCGGCCACCGATCTGGTCCGCCTCGTAGACGACGGGCTTGAGCCCCATCTTCATCAGCTCGTAGGCGGCGATGATGCCCGAGAGCCCACCGCCGATGACGGCGACCTCGGCTCCGTGCTCGGTGGCCGGGATCTGGCCGATGCCCGCCGGGTGGGCGAGGAAGTCGTCGTACGCGTAGGGGAAGTCCGGCCCGAACATGGTGATCGGCGGCTGCGCGTCGGTGTGCTGGACGGCGTTGGGCACCGTGGACGTCATGGGGTGGGGACTCCTTGCGCGAAACAGTGGAACGGGGTGTGACGAGGGGGCGGGCTCAGGCGAGGGAGCCGTAGAGGCCGGGGCGGCGGTCCTTCAGATACGGGTTGGCGGCGCGCGAGGCGGTCAGCACCTCGGGGTCGACCTCGCCGATGACGAGCTCCTCGCCCCGGCCGGCGCGGACCCGCACCACACCGTCGGGCCCGGCAAGACAGCTCAGGCCGACGAAGTCGAACTCGCCTTCCTGGCCAGTCCTGTTGACGTACGCCACGTACATCTGGCTCTCGAAGGCACGTACCGGCACGACGGATTCGGCGACGAACTGGAAGGGGTGCATCTGGGCGGTCGGCACCAGCAGCAGACCGGTGCCGGCGAGTGCGTGCGCCCGGACGTTCTCCGGGAACTCGACGTCGTAACAGATCAGGAGGCCGATGCGTACGCCACCGAGCTCGGCCTGCACCACGGGCTGCTCACCGGGGGTGAACCACTCCTGCTCGAAGCAGCCGAAGAGATGGGTCTTGCGGTAGTTGGCGAGCGTCGCCCCGTCCGGCCCGATGAGCTGCGCCGCGTTGAAGATCCGCTCCCCGGAGCGCTCCGGGTACCCGTAGAGCACCGCGAGCCCGTGCCGTACGGCGATGTCCGCGACGGCCTGCGCACCGGGGCCGTCGGAGGCTTCCGCCAGCCGGGGGACGTCGTCGCCGATGGCATAGCCGGTCAGGAACATCTCGGGACAGACGAGCAGCTGCGCCCCGGCCGCGGCGGCACGTCCGGCGGCCTCGTCGAGAACCCTGAGGTTCTCGTCCACGGCACCGGGCCGGCCGGAACTCTGGAGCAGGGCGGTACGCAACGACGGCATGGCTGACCTCGGACGGTGCGGGCGGGGTGGGGAGACGTATTGACCGTACGGCCCGCCGATCCCCCCGGACAAGGCGCGAGCATTGCGCCCCGGCGACGATCCATTGCGCCTGCCGACTCCACCACGGCGATTCATTGCGCCGGACGTCTTCGCAGGTCAGAAGGGTGATCTGGGTCTCACCCCCGGACCGGGACCGGGCCCGTCCGCACCCATGAGCGAGCCCCGGCCGGACTCGGGCCCGTCCGGACTCGGGCCCGTCCGGACTCGGGCCCATCCGGCGATTGGGAACAAGTCACACGCCACACGCGCCGCTCACGCCGGCGGCGACCCCGCCGAATACCGCCGCAGCAACGGCGACAGCACGAGCACGGACTTCGTCCGCTCCACGTACGGCTCCCCCGCGATCCGCTCAAGCACCTGCTCGAAGTGCCTCATGTCCGCGGCGAAGACCTGCACGATCGCGTCCGCCTCACCCGTGACCGTCGAGGCCGACGCCACCTCCGGATACACCGCGAGCCCGCGCTTGATCGCCTCGGGCGAGGTGTTGCGGCTGCAGTAGATCTCGATGAACCCCTCGGTCTCCCAGCCCAGCGCCGCCGGGTCCACCCGCACGGTGAACCCGGTGATGGCCCCCTCGGCACGCAGCCGGTCGACACGGCGTTTCACGGCGGGGGCGGACAGCCCGACCACCGCGCCGATGTCGGCGTAGGAGCGCCGGGCGTCTTCGGCGAGGGCGTGGACGATGCGTTCGTCGAGGTCGTTCAGGCGCACTTCGGGCGGTTCACTTCTCTGCGGGCCGGTTCGGGGGCGACGGCACTGCCGCCGCCCCCGAAGTAGACCATGCGCGCCCACCCGCGGCGCGCTCACCGCCACCGACCGGTCAGAACGGGAACTGCGAGCGCCCGTGCTGCACCGAGATCCACTTCTGCGTGGTGAACGCCTCGATCATCGACTCACCGTTCAGCCGGCCAAGCCCCGACGCCTTCTCGCCGCCGAACGGGACGATGGGCTCGTCGTGAACCGTGCCGTCGTTGATGTGGATCATCCCGGTGTGGATGCGCTGCCCGACCCGTACACCGCGCTCGACGTTGCCGGTGTGCACGGCGCCGCTCAGCCCGTACGGGGTGTCGTTGGCGATGCGTACCGCCTCGTCCTCGCCGTCGAACGGCACCAGCAGCGCGACGGGGCCGAAGATCTCCTGGTGCAGGACGGGCGAGTCGGCGGCGAGCCCGGTGAGCACGGACGGGCTCACCACGTTGCCGTCGGCCCGGCCGTGCAGCAGCGCCGTCGCGCCGGCCTCCACGGTCTGGTCCACCAGCCTGGACACCGCTTCGGCCTGCGAGGAGTTGATCAGCGGGCCGATCTGGGTCGCCGGGTCGGCCGGGTCGCCGACCCGCAGAGAGGCCACCTTGGCGACGAACTTCTCGGTGAACTCCTTCTCCACCGCGCGGTCGACCAGGATCCGGTTGGCGGCCATGCAGACCTGGCCCTGGTGGATGTACCGGCTGAAGACGGCCGCGTCGACGGCGTAGTCCACATCGGCGTCGTCGAGCACGATGAGCGCGCTGTTGCCGCCCAGTTCGAGTACGGCGCGCTTCAGGTTCGCCGCGCAGACGGTCGCGACGTGCCGGCCCACCTTGTCCGAACCGGTGAAGGAGATGACCTGCGGGACGGGGTGTTCCAGCAGCTTGTCGCCGATCTCGGCGATGTCGGTGACCACGACGTTCAGGAGACCGGCGGGCAGCCCCGCGTCCTCGAACACCTTGGCCAGCAGCGTGCCGCCGCAGATCGGGGTGTTCTGGTGCGGCTTGAGCACCACGGCGTTGCCGAGGGCCAGCGCGGGAGCGACCGACTTGAGCGACAGCAGGAAGGGGAAGTTGAAGGGGCTGATGACACCCACGACGCCGACGGGCACCCGGTAGACCCGGTTCTCCTTGCCCTCGGTCGGGGAGGGGAGTATCTGCCCGGCGGGCCGCAGCGCGAGCTGGATCGCCTCGCGCAGGAACTCCTTGGCCAGGTGTATCTCGAAGGCCGCCTTGAGCCGCGTGCCGCCCAGCTCGGCGACGATCGCCTCACTGATCTCGGGCTCGCGCTCCTCGACGATCCGCAGCGCCTTCTCCAGCACACCCCGCCTGGCGTACGGGTTGGTGTCCGCCCACGCCTGCTGGGCCCGCTCGGCCGCACGGTACGCCTGGTCCACCTCGTCGGCCGTGGCGACCGGGATCGACGCGAGCTTCTCCCCGTTGTACGGGTTGAAGTCGATGATGTCCCACGACCCCTTCCCCGGCCTCCACTCGCCGTCGATGTACTGGTGGGCCAGGTCAGTGAAGAAGGACATGAGATCCCTTACCGCAGAGAGGCGGGCAGCTGATTGTGCTTCATATTACTTAATTTTCAACCGAGTTGAAGCGGCCACGGAACGCCACGGGAGCCCCACCGGAACGGCGCCGGACGCCGGGACGAGCCCACGCAAAAGCCCCTCCCGGCATCAATCACCGGGAAGGGCTGAGCTGTTACTTACGGGGCGGGATCAACTCCAGCTGGCATGCAGCGGCTTGCCTTCGGCGTATCCGGCGGCGCTCTGCACACCGACGACCGCCTTCTCCGCGAACTCCTCCAGGGAGGCCGCGCCCGCGTAGGTGCAGGAGGAGCGGACACCGGCGATGATCGAGTCGATCAGATCCTCGACGCCGGGCCGGGTCGGGTCCAGGAACATCCGCGAGGTGGAGATGCCCTCCTCGAAGAGCGCCTTGCGTGCCCGGTCGTACGCGGACTCCTCCGACGTACGGTTCTTCACCGCGCGCGCCGATGCCATGCCGAAGGACTCCTTGTAGAAGCGCCCGTCGGCGGACTGCTGGAGGTCGCCCGGCGACTCGTACGTACCGGCGAACCAGGAGCCGATCATCACGTTGGACGCGCCCGCGGCGAGTGCCATCGCGACATCGCGCGGGTGACGGACACCGCCGTCGGCCCAGACGTGCTTGCCGTACTTCTTCGCCTCGGCGGCGCACTCCAGGACGGCGGAGAACTGGGGCCTGCCCACCCCGGTCATCATCCGGGTGGTGCACATGGCGCCGGGTCCGACACCGACCTTGATGATGTCCGCGCCGGCCTCGATCAGGTCGCGCACGCCTTCGGCGGCCACGATGTTGCCCGCGACGATCGGTACCTGGGGGTCGAGCGCGCGGACGGCCCTGACCGCGGCGATCATGGACTCCTGGTGGCCGTGCGCGGTGTCGACGACGAGCGTGTCGGCGCCCGCGTCGAGCAGCTGCTTGGCCTTGCTCGCGACGTCGCCGTTGATGCCGACGGCCGCGGCGATGCGCAGCTTGCCCGCCGCGTCGGTGGCGGGGGTGTAAAGAGTCGCGCGCAGTGCGGCCTTACGGGTGAGGATGCCGACGAGCCTGCCGTCCGCGTCCACGGCGGGGGCGAGCTTGCGGTTGGCGCCGTCGAGCTTGTTGAAGGCGTCGCGCGGGTCGATGTCCGCGTCCAGCAGGACCAGGTCCTTCGACATGACCTCGGTGAGCTGCGTGAAGCGGTCGACGCCGGTCAGGTCGTGCTCGGTGACGACGCCGACGGGGCGGTACTCGTCGTCGATGACGACGCCAGCGCCGTGGGCACGCTTGTGCAGCAGGGAGAGGGCGTCCGCGACGGTCTGCCCCGGGGCCAGCACGATCGGGGTGTCCAGTACGAGGTGGCGGGTCTTGACCCAGCTGATGACCTCGGTCACGACCTCGATCGGGATGTCCTGGGGAATGACGACGAGACCACCGCGGCGTGCGATGGTTTCGGCCATCCGGCGGCCCGCGATCGCGGTCATGTTGGCGACGACGAGCGGGATGGTGGTGCCGGTTCCGTCGGGCGAGGAGAGATCCACACCCTGCCGGGACCCGACCGCCGAGCGTCCGGGAACCATGAAGACATCGTCGTAGGTGAGGTCGTACGGGACCGAGGGAGACTCTGTGTAGCGACCGGTACCCGGCTCAAGAAAACGCATAACACTCATTTTTTCATACGAAACGGTGCAGGTCGTTTCCACGAAGACACAGCAAAAGACCCCCGCTTTCATCTTTTCCTCCAAGGAGGAGGTCGGGAGGGCCGGGCAAGTGGAACCTGCCTTACCCACGGACCCTACCCGAACGGGATTCGAACCATTCGTGATCACCATCCCTGGACCCGGTGACAAGGGGTCAGGTAGCTTCAAATCCGCAGGTCTCAGAGGTATCCGCAGAGCCGACGATCAGCAGCCGGAACACCTGTCACGCGTTTGACCGGAGAGGATTCGGATCCGCCCGTGGAGAGCGAACTGCCGGACATCTACTGCCCGTTCCCCCAGCGGACCAGTCCGCACGTCGGGCAGACCCGTGAGCACCTCGACACCTGGACACGCCGGACCGGCCTCGTACACAGGGAGTCCGCGAGAGCCAGATTCGAACAAGCCGACTTCGGCTCCTTCGTCGGCATGGTCTATCCGACGGCCGGCGGCGAGCACCTCGATCTGGTGGCCGACTGGTTCGTCTGGCTGTTCCTCGTCGACGACCAGCTCGACGACGGCCAGCTCGGCCGCGATCCTGAACGTGTACGCGACGTGGTCGCCCGCATGCTCGCCGTGGTGGACGGCATGGAAACCGCCCCGGTACCCGACGGCGAGCTCCCGGCCGCCGTCGTCGCCCTGGAGGATCTGTGGGCGCGCACGACCCCCGGTACGGCGACGCACTGGCGCAGACGCTTCGCCTGGCACCTCACCACGTATCTGACGACGGCCACCAGCTGGGAGGCCGGCAACCGGGCCGACGGCGTGGTGCCCTCGGAGGAGACGTACATCGCCAAGCGGCGGCACACCGGCGCGATCCACGTCTGCATGGATCTGATAGAGATCGTCGCCGGAATCGAGGCACCGGAGTCGATTCACAACGACCCCCGCTTCATCACCGCGCTGGAGGCCTCGTGCAACGTGGTGTGCTGGGCCAATGACGTCTACTCCTTCGAGAAGGAACAGGTCCTCGGCGAGATCCACAACCTCGTGCACCTGGTTCGCCACCACCGGGGCTACGGGGAACAGCAGGCCATCGACCACGTCTGCGCCCGGATAGCCTCCGAGACCGAGCGCTTCCTCACGGCCGAGGACGAGCTGCTGGAGATGTATCCGCAGCTGGCCGAGGTACTCGTCCCGTATCTGGACGGCATGCGCAGCTGGATGCGCGGGAATCTGGACTGGTCCCGGCTCACCCCCCGCTACAACCCGGCGGACGTCAGCCAGTACGAGGAGCCGGAGGAGTACCTGGAGGAGACCGTCCTCGGTTTCTCCGCCCGGCGCCCGGCGGAGAGCGTGAGCGACGCCCGGAAGGGCTGAGCGACGAGGAAGGCCGGGCGCACCCCGCGCCCGGCCTTCCGTCCACTCCGCTGCTGGTCAGACGCTGTCCGGGTCCGCCCGCTCCAGCGCCGGACGGGCGCCGGCCGCCGACTCCGTCAGCAGGAAGTCCGCGGCGGCCGTGTCCGTCACCAGGCTGGTGACCAGGCCGGACCGCAGGACCGCGCCGATCGCCGCCGCCTTGCGCTGGCCGCCCGCGATCGCCACCACCTCGGGAATCCGGCGCAGCCGGTCCGCCTCCACCGTGATGCACCGCTCGCCGAGGTCGCGTCCGACCCTGCGCCCCGCGGCGTCGAAGAGGTGCGCGGACATCTCGGCCGCGACGCCGAGCGAGGCGTAGTGCGCACGCTCCTCGTCCGAGAGCATGTCGTGGACGGTGGAGATGCCCGGCTCCCAGGAACCGATGGAGACGGCGGCGACCGTCACCTTGTCGAAGTACTCGAAGGCGCGGGCGATGCCCGTCTGGTGCCGCAGCGCGGCCGCCGTCGCCGGGTCCGGCAGGAGCATCGGCGCGTAGATCGGGTGCGCCTCGCCGCCGGACACCTGTGCCGCGCGGCGGACCGCCTCGACCGAGCCGCGCTCGGCCGTTCCCGCGTCGTACACCCCGGTGAGCTGCACGACGGTGCACGGGGGCAGCCGGTCGAGGGCCGCCGCCATGTGAATGGTGGACCGGCCCCAGGCCAGTCCCAGGACATCGCCTTCGTTCACCAGTTCGCCGAGAAGATCGGCCGCGACCTCGCCCAGGTTCTCCGGGTCGGGGGCATCCTCCTGCTCCTCGGCCGGGGACTCGACCACGACCGCGTGGCGCAGCCCGTAGCGGGCTCTGAGCGCGTCGGAGCGCTCCGCGTCCAGCTCGGCCGGCACTCGGATCTCGATGCGTACGAGATCACGCTCGAGGGCGGTCTCCAGAACCCGGGCCACCTTGAAGCGGCTGACGCCGAACTCCTCGGCGATCTGGATCTTCGACTTTCCCTCGAGGTAGAACCGGCGGGCCATGGCCGCCGCCTGCACCAGCTCCGCGGGTCCCATCCGCATGGCTGACCGACCCGCCGAGATGCCAGACACCGCGATCTCCTCACTGCTGTTCACACGCTCGATACGCCGTTCATCCTGTCAGATCCGGCGATCCTTGATCAGCCACGTCGGGCCGCGTTCATCTGCCCTTGGTTCAGTGGTCGCATGCCCAGGACGCGCCGGCCGTCGCCGCGTCCGCCTGGGCCCTCAGTCCCCGCACCGCCTCGGCCGGATCCCCGGCCCCGTACACCGCGGAGCCCGCGACGAAGACATCGGCGCCGGCTTCGGCGCACCGTTCGATGGTGGTGGCGGAGACTCCGCCGTCCACCTGGAGCCACAGTTCGAGACCGTGCTTCGAGATCAGCTCACGGGTGCGGCGGATCTTCGGCAGCATGATGTCGAGGAAAGACTGGCCGCCGAAGCCCGGCTCCACCGTCATGATCAACAGCATGTCGAGTTCGGGGAGGAGATCCTCGTACGGCTCGATGGGCGTGGCGGGCTTCAGCGCCATCGAGGCGCGCGCCCCCTTCGCCCTGATCTCCCTGGCCAGCCGCACCGGCGCCGCCGCGGCCTCCACGTGGAAGGTGACGGAGCCGGCGCCCGCCTCGACGTACTGCGGCGCCCAGCGGTCCGCGTCCTCGATCATGAGATGGCAGTCCAGCGGAGTGTCCGTGGCTTTGCTCAGGGCCTCCACGATCGGCACACCGAGCGTCAGGTTGGGCACAAAGTGGTTGTCCATCACGTCGACATGGAGCCAGTCGGCGCCTTCGACGGCCTTCGCCTCCTCGGCGAGACGCGCGAAGTCGGCGGACAGGATGCTGGGGTTGATCTGGGCCATGCCCCCAGCCTGCCACGTTCCGCGCCAGTTCCCCGCCTCGGTGCGTCCCAAAGCCTCACGGGATCATCACAGTTCGCGCAATCCCGGCTTTTTGCCGGTCTTTTGCCTGCGGATCAGCCGGTGCGGCGCAGCAGCGCGAGGTACATCGCGTCCGTGCCGTGCAGGTGGGGCCAGAGCTGTACGTCGGGGCCGTCACCGAGCGCGGGCACTCCCGGCATCAGGGGACGGGCATCCACCCACTCGGCTTCGACGGGCTGTCCGCCACGGCCCTTGAGTACGTCGTCCACAACGACCCGGGTCTCCGCGAGATGCGGTGAGCAGGTCGCGTAGCCGACGACTCCGCCGATTCGCACGGCCTTCAACGCCTCGCGCAGCAGGCCGCGTTGGAGCGGGGCGAAGCTTTCGAGGTCCTCGGCCCTGCGCCGCCAGCGCGCTTCCGGACGACGGCGCAGGGCGCCCAGTCCGGAGCACGGAACGTCCATCAGGACCCGGTCGAAGGAGCCCGGCTGCCACGGCGGGCGGGTGCCGTCGGCGGTGATCACCTGGTACGGGCCCGGGTTGCCGGCCAGCGACCGCTCGACGAGCCGCGCACGGTGCGGCTGCTTCTCGGCGGCGAGGAGAGCGGCGCCCCGGCCGGCCGCGAGAGCCGCCAGCAGGGCGGCCTTGCCGCCGGGTCCCGCGCAGCCGTCGAGCCAGCGGCTGTCCCTGCCCTCCACCGGCGCGTTGGCCAGGGCGGCGGCGACGAGCTGACTGCCCTCGTCCTGGACTCCGGCGCTGCCGTCCTGGACGGCGGTCAGTGCTCCCGGCTCGCCGCCCTCGGCCATCCGCACGGCGTAGGGCGACCAGCGGCCGGGAAGGCCGTTGTCCTCGCCGAGGGCGGCCAGGAGTTCGTCGGTGGTGGAGCGGCCGGGCCGGGCGACCAGGGTCACCTCGGGCCGCTCGTTGTCGGCTTCGAGCAGATCCTCGATTCCGGCGCGGCCTCCGCCGAGGGCGTCCCAGAGTGCGGAGACGATCCACCGCGGATGCGAGTGGACGATGGAGAGATGGTCCTCGGCGTCCTTCTCGTACGAGGGGGCGACCCGCTCCACCCAGCCGTCCAGGTCGTGCGCCGTCACCTTCCGCAGCACGGCGTTGACGAACTTGGCGCGCCCCTCGCCCAGCACCACGCGGGCCAGCTCGACGCTGGCCGAGACGGCGGCATGGGTCGGAATGCGGGTGCCCAGCAGCTGGTGCACGCCCATGTTGAGGACGTCCAGCACCGGCGGGTCGACCTCGCGCAGCGGCCGGTCGATGCAGGCGGCGACGATCGCGTCGTACGTGCCCTGACGGCGCAGCGTCCCGTAGACCAGCTCGGTGGCGAGCGCCGCGTCCCTGCCGTCGAAGTCGCCCTTGGCCCGTGCCTTCTTCAGCAGGGGAGGCAGGACGAGGTTGGCGTACGCGTCGCGTTCGTCGACGGCCCGCAGCGCCTCGAAGGCGAGGAACCGGACCGGGTCCTTCTGAGGACGGCGATGCGGCTTGGCGGGACGGCGACGCTGCTGGTCAGTCACGAGAAAGGTGCTCCGCTGAAGGTGAGGGGACGACCCTCCCAGGGTACGTCGCAGCCGAGGCGGGCCCGTCCGGCGCCCGAGGACGCAGGAGGCCGCCGGGCGCTGCCGCCGCCCTCGCTACATCCCGACCAGTTCGCCCGGCACGATCCGCACCCCGCGCGCCCAGTCGGCGCCCCGCATCGGCTTCTTGCCCTGCGGCTGCACCCACAACAGTTCCACGGCGTGCGAGCCGGTGCCCACGTACACGTTGTTCTTGGCGGCGGACAGTTCGCCCGGGGCCAGGTCGGTGCGGTCGAGGACGGGCACGGCCTGGATCAGCTTGAGGCGTTCCCCGCGGAAGAGCGTCCAGGCGCCGGGGGCGGGGGTGCAGCCCCGGATGACCCGGTCGACCCGCAGCGCGGGGGCGGACCACTGCACCTGGGCGTCCTCGACGGTGATCTTGGGGGCGAGGGTGATGCCCTCGGCCGGCTGCGGCACCGCGTGCAGCACGCCGTCCTCGATGCCGTCCATGGTCGCCGCGAGCAGCCCCGCACCGGCGAAGGCGAGCCGGGTAAGGACGTCGCCGCTGGTGTCGGTGGGCCGTACCTCCTCGGTGAGGACGCCGTACACCGGTCCGGAATCCAGTCCCTCCTCGATGAGGAACGTGGACGCGCCGGTGACCTCGTCGCCCGCCATGACCGCGTGCTGCACGGGGGCGGCGCCGCGCCAGGCGGGCAGCAGCGAGAAGTGGAGGTTGACCCAGCCCCGGGCCGGCACGGCGAGCGCGGCCTTGGGCAGCAGGGCGCCATAGGCGACGACGGGGCAGCAGTCCGGCGCGATCTCCCGCAGCCGCGCGAGGAAGTCCTCGTCCCTCGGCCTGACGGGCTTGAGGACCTCGATCCCGGCCTCCTCGGCGCGCTCGGCGACGGGGCTGGCGACCAGCCGGCGCCCCCGCCCGGCGGGTGCGTCGGGCCGGGTGACGACGGCGGCCACCTCGTGACGGCCGGAGGCGATCAGGGCGTCCAGGGCGGGTACGGCTACCTCTGGGGTGCCTGCGAAGACGAGCTTCATGGGGGCTGACTGCCTCTCGGGCCGAAACGTACGGTGATGAGCAGCACACCAGTCTAGGGCCAGTGACCACCCCCGGTACCGGGGGGCGTACGGGTGGCCGTGCGCCCCTCGCATATGCACATACGCCCCTATAGCGTGACCACATCCCCCGCTGGCGCGTTGGTCAAGAGAGATTGACCGAAGTGGGCCGCCTCGGTGCGGCCCCGATCCCTTTCATCGCCGGTTCGAGAGGCTTCTTCATGGCCGACCACGCAACCCACGACGCCCAAGCGCGGGCCAGTCTGCATCTTCTGGTGCGGGACATCGAGCGGGTCCGGCGGCAGGTGGACGCGCTGCGCACCCTCACCGCCCAGCTGGGCAACGTCTACCGTCCGCGCCGCTCCGGCCCGTCAGCGGGCTTCGTCGTCTACGGCAGGGCCCCGGCCCCCACCGTCCGCCTGGCCCAGGAACTGCGGGACAGCGTCGAGACCCTGGTCACGGCGGCGGTCGACTTCGACCGCTCGCTCGGTTTCTCCTGGGACGCAGTGGGCTCGGCCCTCGGGGTCACGAAGCAGGCTGTCCACCGCCGCTACGGGGCCCGCCGCAACGCCCCGAACACCGCACCGGCCGAGGGGGCCGTCGCCGCCGAGAGCGCCGCGCAGCGCCCCGTGGCCGCGGTCCCCGGTATGCCGGGGGGTCCCGCCGCCCCCTCCGGGCCCACGCTGCCGTCCGTGCCCGCTGCCCGCTCGATGCCGCCCCAGCCCTCGACGGCCGGCCCTTCGCTGCGGAAGGAACTGCGCCCCGGCGCCTTCCCCGGCCCGCGCAACGGCTAACGGCCCGCCTCACCCTCTGCCCCTCCGTGCCGCACGCACGGCGGGGCAGTCCCGTGAGCGGCCCCGGTCCGCCCCGTCCGCTCAGCCGATGTCCGGCGGATCGATCCTGATCCGGACGGGATCGCCGCCGCCCCTCGCCATCCGCGCGGCCTGCGCCGTCTTCAGGGCCGCGGCGAGCGCCGCTCCCCGCCCCGGCTCCACCCGGACCAGTGCCCGCTCCCAGGTCTCGCCCGGTGGGGCGTCCCACGGCCTGCGCGGCCGTCCGGGCTCGGCGGCCGGTACCGGCACGGGTCCCAGGATCTGCGCCTCCGGCGGCAGTTCCGCGGCGTCCAGGAACGCGGCCAGCGCCTCGGCGGGACCGATGACCGAGGCCATCCGGGACACCGGCGGGAAGCCGAGCTCGGCGCGCTCCGCCAGCTCGCGCCGTGCGTACCCGGCAGGGTCCCACCGCACCAGCGCCTGCACGGCGCGCAGCGTCGGCTCCGCGACGATCACCACGGTGCCGCCCTCCCCCTGCCCCCGTACGAGTGAGGCGGCGGAGGTCCACCGGCGCAGCGCCTCCTCACCGGCCCGCAGGTCGGGCCTGCCGAGCATGGCCCAGCCGTCCAGCAGCAGCGCGGCGGCGTACCCGCCCTCGGCGACGGGCTCGGCTCCCGGGGTGCTCACGACCAGGGCGGGTGCGTCCGGCACCGCATCCAGGATGTGGTCGCGCCCGGACGTCCGGACCGGCACGGCCGGGAAGGCCCTGCCGAGTTCCTCCGCCGTTCTGCGGGCTCCGACGATCTGGGCCCGGAGCCGGAAGGACCCGCAGCTCTCGCAGTGCCAGGACGTCTCGGCGCGCCCGCACCAGGCGCAGTCGAGGTCCTGCTGGTCCGGGGCCTCCAGCGGCCCGGCGCAGTGCCGGCACCGCGCCGGTGTCCGGCAGCGCTCGCAGGCCAGCCGGGGCGCGTAACCCCGGCGGGGCACCTGGACCAGGACCGGACCGGTGCGCAGCCCGTCACGGACGGTCTGCCAGGCGAGACTGGGCAGCCGGGCGCTGCGGGCCGCGCCGTCCCGCGCCAGCTCGCCGTCCCCGACGGTACGCACGAGGGGCGCCGCGCTCCTCAGCTGTTCCCGGTCGGCGCTCAGGGGCAGCGCCCAGCCCGTCTCGACGAGCTGGGCGGCTTCCACGGTGCAGCTCGTACCACCGAGCAGGAAGCCGCATCTGCCGTGCGCGGCCCGAAGCTCCAGCACCTCCCGGACATGTGGGAACGGCGCGTTGTCGTCGCTGTGGCTGGAGTCGCCGTCGTCCCAGATCACGACGAGGCCGAGATCGGCGACGGGGGCGAACATCGCGGCACGCGTCCCGACGACCGCCCGCACGGACCCCCGGCGCACCGCGAGCCACTGCCGGTAGCGCTTCTCCGGACCGGAGTCCGCCGTCAGGAGCGTGTGCCGCCCCTCCCCCAGCAGCCCGGTAAGAGCGGTGTCCACCCGCGCGGCGACCCGGCCGTCCGGTACGACGACGAGCGCTCCCCGTCCCGAGGCGAGCGTGGCGGCCACCGCCCTGGCCATCTCCTCGGGCCAGCGCGGGCCCGGCAGAGCGGTCCATACGGCGCGCGGCGCTCCGCCTTCGGCCAGCGCCCGGAGGAACGCGGGCCCCTGGCCGTACCTCTCCCAGCTCCCGCTCTCCGGCGGGGCGGGCGGCGGCAGGGGGTCCGGGGAGGGCTTGGACTCGGCCCGGCCGTTCCTGGGCGGCACGGCGAGCTGGAGGACATCGGCGAGACTGCCCGCGTACCGGTCGGCGACGGCCCGCGAGAGCGCGAGCAGCTCCGGGCCGAGCACCGGTTCGGGCGAGACGACGTAGGCGAGGGCGGCGAGGGCCCCCTGGTAGTCCGATTCGGCACGCCGCTCGATGAGGAATCCGTCGATCAGCCCGCCGCCCTCGCGCCGGCCGCCCCGGACGTTACGCCCCCCGGCCCCGAACCGCACCCGCACCCGGACACCGGGCTGCGCGTCCGCGTCGAGCTCCTCCGGGACGGCGTAGTCGAAGTACTGGTCGAGGTGGAGCACGCCCTTGTTGACCAGGACCCGGGCGACGGGCAGCTCCTTGGCCAGCGCGGCACCGCGCCAGGTGCGCGGCTTGGCCCGGGGCACTTGTGCCTTGCGCATGGTCTCCCGGATCAGCGCAAGCTGCTCCGGCGCCCCGGTGTCGGGTTCGGCGGATCGCTCGTTGTCGCTGCTCACAGCCAAATTCCTACCAGACGGCACTGACAGAGGCGCCGGGCGTCACGACGCCGGGGCCCGGACACCACGATCGGTGTCCGGGCCCCGGCATGAGCCAGACGGCTGCGTTCGTACGGCTTCGGGGCGGAGCCCTGGGGCTCTCATCCCCTCGGGTCCGTTACAGGCCCGCGGCCCTGCGCAGTGCTTCCACGCGGTCGGTGCGCTCCCAGGTGAAGTCGGGGAGCTCGCGGCCGAAGTGGCCGTAGGCCGCGGTCTGGGCGTAGATCGGACGCAGCAGGTCGAGGTCGCGGATGATCGCGGCCGGGCGGAGGTCGAAGACCTCGCCGATCGCGTGCTCGATCTTCTCCGTCTCGATCGTGGCCGTGCCGAAGGTCTCGACGAACAGACCGACGGGCTCGGCCTTGCCGATCGCGTAGGCCACCTGGACCTCGCAGCGGGCGGCGAGCCCGGCCGCGACGACGTTCTTCGCGACCCAGCGCATCGCGTACGCCGCCGAGCGGTCGACCTTCGACGGGTCCTTGCCCGAGAAGGCGCCACCGCCGTGACGGGCCATGCCGCCGTAGGTGTCGATGATGATCTTGCGGCCGGTGAGGCCGGCGTCGCCCATCGGGCCGCCGATCTCGAAGCGGCCGGTCGGGTTCACGAGGAGGCGGTAGCCCTCGGTCTCCAGCTTGATGCCGTCCTCGATGAGCTGCGCCAGGACGTGCTCGACGACGAACTCACGGATGTCCGGCGCGAGCAGCGAGTCCAGGTCGATGTCCGACGCGTGCTGCGAGGAGACGACGACCGTGTCGAGGCGGACGGCCTTGTCGCCGTCGTACTCGATGGTGACCTGCGTCTTGCCGTCGGGGCGCAGGTACGGGATGGTCCCGTTCTTGCGGACCTCGGACAGCCGGCGCGAGAGCCGGTGCGCGATGTGGATCGGCAGGGGCATCAGCTCGGGCGTCTCGTCGCACGCGTAGCCGAACATGAGGCCCTGGTCGCCCGCGCCCTGCTTGTCGAGCTCGTCCTCGTCGCCCTCGACGCGCTGCTCGTACGCCGTGTCGACGCCCTGAGCGATGTCCGGGGACTGCGCGCCGATGGACACCGAGACGCCGCAGGAGGCGCCGTCGAAGCCCTTCTTGGAGGAGTCGTAGCCGATCTCCAGGACCTTGTTGCGTACAAGGTTGGGAATGTCGGCGTAGGCCTTGGTCGTGACCTCACCCGCGACATGCACCAGACCAGTGGTGATCAAGGTCTCGACGGCGACGCGCGAGGACGGGTCCTCGCGCAGGAGCGCATCGAGAATCGTGTCGCTGATCTGGTCAGCGATCTTGTCGGGGTGACCCTCGGTGACGGACTCCGAGGTGAAGAGACGGCGGGACACATCGCTCCCTGGGGTTGCAGCGGCTGCTGGCTGATCATTGATGGAACGTCCGGGAGCTGCGCCCGGCACGTTCCGTCGGCCAGTTTATCGGTCGGTTCCGGCGCTTGGGCCACGCGTCTCGCCCCTTGGGAGTTCTGTGACATGCGGCACTGATGACACCAGTGTGACAATCCCTCCCGCTGGGCGACATAAACATCCGCTTTCCGATATTTTCAGCCACCCGGAGGAGGGAACCCGGAATCTAGCCGAAATGTGCTGCCACAAGGTCCCAGACCGTGTCGGCGAGGGCCTCTTTGGGCCCGTATGGCACCGAGGTCTCCCCGCCGTCGGCGGCCAGCACCACGGCCTCGTTCTCCTCGGAGCCGAAGGTCTTGCGCTCCCCCACCTCGTTGACGACCAGCAGGTCACAACCCTTGCGCCGAAGTTTCTCGCGCCCGTTGGCCAGTACGTTGTCGGTCTCGGCCGCGAATCCGACGACGAGCTGACCGGGCCGGGCCCGGTCGGCGGAGATTTCCGCGAGGATGTCCGGATTGCGGACCAGGGCCACGGGCTCGGGCTCGTGCCCGTCCTTCTTCTTGATCTTGCCCGTCGCGTACACCGCGGGGCGGAAGTCGGCGACGGCCGCGGCCATCACCACCACGTCGGCGTCGGCCGCGGCCTTGAGCATGGCCTCGCGCAGTTGTACGGCGGTCCCCACCCGCAGGACATCGGCTCCCGCCGGGTCCGGCAGCCCGGTGTTGGCCTCGACGAGGGTGACCCGGGCGCCCCGGGCGACCGCGGTGCGGGCCAGGGCGTAGCCCTGCTTCCCGGAGGAACGGTTGCCCAGGTAGCGGACGGGGTCGAGGGGCTCGCGCGTACCGCCCGCGCTGATGACCACGTGGCGGCCCGCGAGGTCGGCGGCGGCGGTTCCCCTGGTGAGGACCCGCCGGCAGACCTCGAAGATCTCGCCCGGGTCGGGCAGCCGGCCCTTGCCGGTGTCGACTCCGGTGAGCCGGCCGACGGCCGGTTCGATGACGACGGCCCCGCGCCTGCGCAGCGTGGCGACGTTCTCCTGGGTGGCCGGGTGCTCCCACATCTCGGTGTGCATGGCGGGGGCGAAGACCACCGGACAGCGGGCCGTGAGCAGGGTGTTGGTGAGGAGGTCGTCGGCGAGGCCGTGGGCGGCCCTGGCGAGCATGTCGGCGGTCGCGGGCGCCACGACGACGAGGTCGGCGGCCTGTCCGGTGCGGACGTGCGGCACCTGGTGGACGTCGTTCCAGACCTCGGTCGACACAGGATGGCCGGAAAGCGCGGACCAGGTGGCGGCGCCCACGAAATGCAGCGACGCCTCGGTCGGTACGACCTGGACGTCGTGGCCGGACTCGGTCAGTCGGCGCAGCAACTCGCACGCCTTGTAGGCGGCGATTCCGCCGCTGACCCCCAGGACGACCTTCGGCTTGTCCACTGCCTCTCCCCGCACTCGTGATCCGGCGCACCCGGCTGCGTACGCACCGTCCCATAAGACACCACAGGCCCGGCGGTGGGACCGCCGGGCCTGTGGTGAAGGTGCTGTTCCTGCTTACTGCGCGGGGCCCTCGATGGCCTCGGAGGTCAGCAGGCCCGCGTTGATCTCGCGGAGCGCGATCGAGAGCGGCTTCTCGTGCACGTGGGTGTCGACAAGCGGACCGACGTACTCAAGGAGACCTTCACCGAGCTGCGAGTAGTACGCGTTGATCTGGCGCGCGCGCTTGGCGGCGTAGATCACAAGGCTGTACTTCGAGTCGGTGGCCTCGAGGAGCTCATCAATCGGCGGGTTGATGATGCCCTCGGGCGTGGAAATGGAAGAGGACACTCTCTGCCTTCCGAAGGGGGTAGAGACCAAAGAGATCTTTGATCGCGCGGTTCCGTGGTGTTCGTGCTCCGTGTCAGTCGCTGCTGCCACGGAGGCCGGAAGCCTGCAGCATCAAGGTTAGCAGCTCACGTGCTACATCCTCGACCGAGGTGTTGACAAGCGTCGTATCGAACTCGGACTCGGCGGCCAGCTCGATCTTGGCGGCCGCGAGCCTGCGCTCGATCACGTCGGGAGCTTCGGTCCCCCGGCCGGTGAGCCGGCGCACCAGTTCGTCCCAGCTCGGCGGAGCCAGGAAGACCAGCTGGGCGTCGGGCATCGACTCGCGGACCAGTCGGGCGCCCTGGAGGTCGATCTCCAGGAGCACCGGCTCGCCCGCCTCCAGGCGGTCGAGGACGGCGCGGCGCGGTGTGCCGTAGCGGTTGCCCGCGAACTCCGCCCACTCCAGCAGCTCGCCGTTGGCGACGAGCTTGTCGAACTCCTCGTTCTCCACGAAGAAATAGTGGACACCGTTGCGTTCGCCGGGTCGGGGCTTGCGGGTCGTGGCCGATACGGAGAGCCAGACCTCGGGGTGGACCTTGCGCATATGCGCGACGACCGTGCTCTTGCCGACACCCGAGGGGCCGGAGAGCACGGTCAGCCGCGGACGTACGTCCGGGGGTACGGGGGACGTCCCCCGGGATGTTGCAGCCATGGAGCGATTATCCAGGTTCTCAGGAGTGCCTGAGAACCTCAGGCGGCGCTGCCGCCGAACTCACGCTCCAGAGATGCGATCTGGTTGGAGCCGAGACCCCGCACCCGGCGGCTCTCGGAGATGCCGAGCCGCTCCATGATCTGCTTGGCACGGACCTTGCCCACGCCGGGCAGGGACTCCAGGAGCGCGGAGACCTTCATCTTGCCGATGACGTCGTTCTCCTGGCCCGTCTTGATGACCTCGTGGAGCGAGGCGCCGGAGTGCTTGAGTCGATTCTTGACCTCGGCCCGCTCCCGGCGAGCCGCGGCGGCCTTTTCGAGCGCGGCTGCGCGCTGTTCAGGGGTAAGGGGCGGAAGAGCCACGCCTACGTCACCTCGGATGTCGATCTGTCGGATACGGACCGGTGAGGAACCTAGTCGCCCCACACCTCGTGAGCAACGGACAACCTGTGCTCGTTGACTCTCGACGGAGACTAGCGGCCAAGGGCGCCGGAGTCAGCGAGAACGCAGTAAAAGTCCTGGTCAGCCTCAGCCTACTGGGACTTTTCCGGCATATTGCCCCGGATTTTGGTCAGGAATTCGTCAACACGCTGTTACGTGGCATGGTCAGCTTTCCGAGACGGCCGCACGGACCTCGTCCGCGAACCGTCCGGCGGCTTCGCGCAGCCCGGAAACGTCCGGACCGTGACGCAGCACTCCCCGGCTGACGCTGGGCACCACATTGCGCACCGCGGCACCGAACACACCCGGCAGATCCGCGGGGGTCGCACCCTGGGCGCCGATGCCGGGGGCGAGCAGCGGACCGTTGATCGCCAGATCCACCCCGGCGTCGCCGAGCGTGGCACCGACCACCGCGCCCACGGAACCGAGCGGCGTGACGCCCTCGTTCTCCGCGGCCATGTGGTCGAGCATCACCTGAGCCAGCGACCGGCCGTCGGCCGCGGTCGCGCGCTGCACCTCCGCGCCCTCGGGGTTGGAGGTGAGCGCGAGCACGAAGACACCGGATCCGGAGACCGCCGCCGCGTCGAGCGCGGGGCGCAGCGAGCCGAAGCCCAGGTACGGCGAGACGGTGACCGCGTCGGAGAACAGCGGCGAGTCCTTGTCCAGGTAGGTCGCCGCGTAGGCGCCCATCGTGGAGCCGATGTCGCCCCGCTTGGCGTCCATCAGGACCAGGGCGCCGGCCGCCCGCGCCTCCGCGACGGCCTTCTCCAGCACGGCGACGCCCCGGGAACCGAAGCGCTCGAAGAACGCGGACTGCGGCTTGAGCACGGCCACCCGGTCGGCCAGTGCCTCGACGACCGTGCGCGTGAAGCGCTCCAGCCCCGCGATGTCGTCGTTCAGGCCCCAGGAGGTGAGCAGCGAGGCGTGCGGGTCGATGCCCACGCAGAGCGGCCCGCGGGTGTCCATGGCGCGGCGCAGGCGTGCGCCGAAGGGTTCAGGGGTCACTTCTCGGCCTTCCGTGTCTCGGCGCCGACCGCTTCGGCGAGGGTCGCGTACGGGGAGGCGGCCAGGCGTGCGGCCAGGCCCTTGTGGATCGCGCGGGCGTAGAACGGGCCCTCGTAGATGAAGGCGCTGTAGCCCTGGACGAGCGTGGCGCCGGCCAGGATGCGCTGCCAGGCGTCCTCGGCGTTCTCGATGCCCCCGACGCCGACGAGCGTGAGCCGGTCGCCCACGCGGGCGTACAGACGGCTCAGGACGTCCAGGGAGCGGTCCTTGAGGGGCGCTCCGGAGAGCCCGCCGGTCTCCTTGACCAGCGACGGCGAGGACTTCAGGCCGAGGCTGTCCCGGGCGATGGTGGTGTTGGTGGCGATGATGCCGTCCAGGCCGAGCTCCACCGCGAGGTCGGCGACCGCGTCGACGTCCTCGTCGGCGAGGTCCGGGGCGATCTTGACGAGCAGCGGGACCCGGCGGTCCGTGACGGTCCGGTCGGCCGCCTCACGCACGGCCGAGAGCAGCGGGCGCAGCGCCTCGGTGGCCTGGAGGTTGCGCAGACCGGGCGTGTTGGGCGAGGAGACGTTCACGACGAGGTAGTCGGCGTGGGCCGCCAGGCGCTCGGCCGACTTCACGTAGTCGCCGACCGCTTCGGCCTCCGGTACGACCTTGGTCTTGCCGATGTTGACGCCGACGGTCGTACGGAAGACGGGGTTACGGGCCGCCAGGCGCTCGGCCACGGCCGCGGAGCCCTCGTTGTTGAACCCCATGCGGTTGATCAGCGCCCGGTCCTGGACCAGGCGGAAGAGGCGCTTCTTGGGGTTGCCCGGCTGCGGTTCGCCGGTGACCGTACCGATCTCGATGTGGTCGAAGCCGAGCATCGCCATGCCGTCGATCGCGATGGCGTTCTTGTCGAAGCCGGCCGCGAGTCCGAAGGGGCCGTGCATGCGCAGGCCGAGGGCCTCCGTGCGCAGTTCCCTGTGACGGGGGGCGAGCAGGGCGGCGACGAAGGTGCGCAGCACGGGGACGCGGGCGGCCAGGCGGATCCAGCGGAAGGCCAGGTAATGCGCCTCCTCCGGGTCCATGCGCGTGAAGACCAGCTTGAAGAAGAGTGTGTACATCAGAGGTGTCCTCATGAAGAGGGGGACACCGTTTCCGGTGTCCCCCATCTGGGCTGCTAGTCGCGGGCCGCGGTCAGATGCTCCGCGTGTTCCTGGAGGGAACGTACGCCGACGTCACCGTGGTTGAGCGCGTCGATGCCCTGGACGGCGGCGGCGAGCGCCTGCACCGTCGTCAGGCAGGGCACGGACCGGGCCACCGCCGCGGTGCGGATCTCGTAGCCGTCGAGCCGGCCGCCGGTGCCGTACGGCGTGTTGACGATGAGGTCGACCTCGCCGTCGTGGATGAGCTGGACGATGGTCCGCTCGCCGTTCGGGCCCTCGCCCTCGGACTGCTTGCGCACGACCGTGGCGTTGATGCCGTTGCGCTTGAGCACCTCGGCCGTACCGGACGTGGCGAGCAACTCGAAGCCGTGGGCGACCAGTTCGCGGGCCGGGAAGATCATCGAGCGCTTGTCGCGGTTGGCGACGGAGATGAACGCGCGTCCCTCGGTGGGCAGCGGACCGTACGCGCCGGCCTGCGACTTGGCGTACGCCGTGCCGAAGACCGAGTCGATGCCCATGACTTCGCCCGTCGAGCGCATCTCGGGGCCGAGGACCGTGTCGACGCCGCGGCCGTGGATGTCGCGGAAGCGCGACCACGGCATCACGGCCTCCTTGACGGAGATCGGCGCGTCGAGCGGCAGGGTGCCGCCGTCGCCGGTCTTCGGGAGCAGGCCCTCCTCGCGGAGCTCGGCGATGGTCGCGCCGAGCGAGATCCGTGCGGCGGCCTTGGCGAGCGGGACCGCGGTCGCCTTCGAGGTGAAGGGCACGGTGCGGGAGGCACGCGGGTTGGCTTCCAGGACGTACAGGATGTCGCCGGAGAGCGCGAACTGGATGTTGATCAGTCCGCGTACGCCGACGCCCTTGGCGATGCCCTCGGTGGAGGCGCGCAGCCGCTTGATGTCGTAGCCGCCGAGCGTGATCGGGGGCAGTGCGCAGGCGGAGTCCCCGGAGTGGATACCGGCCTCCTCGATGTGCTCCATGACGCCGCCGAGGTAGAGCTCGGTGCCGTCGTAGAGCGCGTCGACGTCGATCTCGATCGCGTCGTCGAGGAAGCGGTCGACCAGGACCGGCCTGGTGGGGCTGATCTCGGTGGACTCCGCGATGTACGAGGAGAGGCGGGTCTCGTCGTAGACGATCTCCATGCCGCGGCCGCCGAGTACGTACGACGGGCGTACGAGGACGGGGTAGCCGATCTCGTCGGCGATGGCCTTGGCCTCGGAGAAGGTGGTGGCGGTGCCGTGCTTCGGGGCCGGCAGACCGGCCTCGGCCAGGACGCGGCCGAAGGCGCCGCGGTCCTCGGCGGCGTGGATGGCCTCCGGGGACGTCCCGACGATGGTCACACCGTTGTCCTTGAGCGCCTGCGACAGACCCAGCGGGGTCTGGCCGCCGAGCTGGACGATGACACCGGCGATCGGGCCCGCGAGGGACTCCGCGTGCACGATCTCCAGCACGTCCTCGAGCGTCAGCGGCTCGAAGTACAGACGGTCGGAGGTGTCGTAGTCGGTGGAGACCGTCTCCGGGTTGCAGTTGACCATCACGGTCTCGTAGCCCGCGTCGCTCAGGGCGAAGGAGGCGTGGACGCAGGAGTAGTCGAACTCGATGCCCTGGCCGATGCGGTTGGGACCCGAGCCCAGGATGATCACCGCGGGCTTGGTGCGGGGCGCGACCTCGCTCTCCTCGTCGTACGAGGAGTAGAAGTACGGCGTGTTCGCGGCGAACTCCGCGGCGCAGGTGTCCACGGTCTTGTAGACCGGGCGGATACCGAGCGCGTGCCGGACCTCGCGTACGACGTCCTCGCGCAGGCCGCGGATCTCGGCGATCTGCGCGTCGGAGAAGCCGTGCCGCTTGGCCTCGGCGAGCAGGTCGACGTCGAGGCGCTCGGCGGCGGCCAGTTCGTCCGCGATCTCGTGGATGAGGAAGAGCTGGTCGACGAACCAGGGGTCGATCTTCGTGGCGTCGAAGACCTCTTCCTGGGTGGCGCCGGCGCGGATCGCCTGCATGACGGTGTTGATCCGGCCGTCGGTCGGGCGGACGGCCTCGGCCAGCAGCTCGGCCTTGTCGCCGGGCTCGCCGACGAAGGTGAACTGCGAGCCCTTCTTCTCCAGGGAGCGCAGTGCCTTCTGCAGCGCCTCGGTGAAGTTCCGGCCGATCGCCATGGCCTCGCCCACCGACTTCATGGTGGTGGTGAGGGTGGAGTCGGCGGAGGGGAACTTCTCGAAGGCGAAGCGCGGGGCCTTCACGACGACGTAGTCGAGCGTCGGTTCGAAGGAGGCCGGGGTCTTCTCGGTGATGTCGTTCGGGATCTCGTCGAGCGTGTAGCCGACGGCCAGCTTCGCGGCGATCTTGGCGATCGGGAAGCCGGTGGCCTTCGACGCGAGCGCCGAGGAGCGGGAGACCCGGGGGTTCATCTCGATCACGATGACGCGGCCGTCGACCGGGTCGATGGCGAACTGGATGTTGCAGCCGCCGGTGTCGACGCCGACCTCGCGGATGATCGCGATGCCGATGTCACGGAGCCGCTGGTACTCACGGTCGGTGAGGGTCATCGAGGGGGCCACGGTGATCGAGTCACCGGTGTGGACGCCCATCGGGTCGAAGTTCTCGATGGAGCAGACGACCACGACGTTGTCGTTCTTGTCGCGCATCAGCTCCAGCTCGTACTCCTTCCAGCCGAGGATGGACTCCTCCAGGAGCACCTCGGTGGTCGGGGAGAGCGTGAGGCCCTGTCCGGCGATCCGGCGCAGCTCCTCCTCGTCGTGCGCGAAGCCGGAGCCGGCGCCGCCCATGGTGAAGGAGGGGCGGACGACGACGGGGTAGCCGCCGAGGGTGTCGACGCCCTTGATGATGTCGTCCATCGAGTGGCAGATGACCGAGCGGGCGGACTCGCCGTACCCGATCTTCGCCTTGACGGCCTCGACGACGCCCTTGAAGAGCTCGCGGTCCTCGCCCTTGTTGATGGCTTCGACGTTGGCGCCGATCAGCTCGACGCCGTACTTCTCCAGGACGCCGTTCTCGTGCATGGAGATCGCGGTGTTGAGCGCGGTCTGGCCGCCCAGCGTCGGGAGCAGCGCGTCCGGGCGCTCCTTGGCGATGATCTTCTCGACGAACTCCGGGGTGATCGGCTCGACGTACGTGGCGTCGGCGATCTCCGGGTCGGTCATGATCGTCGCCGGGTTGGAGTTCACCAGGATGACGCGCAGGCCCTCGGCCTTGAGGACGCGGCATGCCTGGGTACCGGAGTAGTCGAACTCGGCGGCCTGACCGATGACGATCGGGCCGGAGCCGATGACCAGGACGGACTGGATATCGGTGCGCTTAGGCACGCTCGGCCTCCATCAGGGATACGAAGCGGTCGAAGAGGTACGCGGCGTCGTGCGGGCCGGCGGCAGCTTCGGGGTGGTACTGGACGCTGAAAGCAGGCTGGTCGAGGAGCTGAAGGCCCTCGACGACCTGGTCGTTCAGGCAGACGTGGGAGACCTCGGCGCGGCCGAACGGCGTCTCGGAGACCTTGTCGAGCGGCGCGTCGACGGCGAAGCCGTGGTTGTGCGCGGTGACCTCGACCTTGCCGGTCGTGCGGTCCTGCACGGGCTGGTTGATGCCGCGGTGGCCGTACTTCAGCTTGTACGTGCCGAATCCCAGCGCGCGTCCGAGGATCTGGTTGCCGAAGCAGATACCGAACAGCGGGGTCTTCCGCGCCAGAACGGCCTGGACGACGGTCAGGTCGACGGTGGAGGGGTCGCCCGGTCCGTTGGACAGGAAGAACCCGTCGGGGTTCACGGCGTAGACGTCCTCGACGGTCGCCGTCGCGGGCAGGACGTGCACCTCTATGCCGCGCTCGGCCATCCGGTGCGGCGTCATGCCCTTGATGCCCAGGTCCAGGGCGGCGACGGTGAACTTCTTCTCGCCGATCGCGGGGACGACGTACGCCTCCGTGGTGGTCACCTCGTCCGACAGGCTCGCGCCCGTCATCTCGGGGGCCTGCTTGACGCGGGCGAGCAGCGTGGCGTCGTCGGCGACCGTCTCACCGGAGAAGATGCCGACGCGCATCGCGCCGCGCTCCCGCAGGTGCCGGGTCAGCGCCCGGGTGTCGATGCCGCTGATCCCGACGACGTTCTGCCGGACGAGCTCGTCGTCGAGCGTGCGCCGCGAGCGCCAGTTGGAGGGGACGCGGGCGGGGTCGCGGACCACGTAGCCGGCGACCCAGATGCGCCCGGACTCGTCGTCCTCGTCGTTGACACCGGTGTTGCCGACGTGCGGGGCCGTCATCACGACGACCTGCTTGTGGTACGAGGGGTCGGTCAGCGTCTCCTGGTAACCACTCATACCGGTGTTGAAGACGGCCTCACCGAAGGTCTCCCCCACGGCCCCGTAGGCACGGCCGCGGAACACGCGGCCATCCTCCAGGACGAGTACGGCGGGAGACACCTTTTTCCCCCTCGAGGCATGCCCCGGATTGGAGATCGTCATCGTGCGGTGCCTTCCGTAGTGCTGTTCAGGTGATTGATGGCGTCGACCCAGGCCCGGTGTTCGGCCGCGTGGTCGGAGCGGAAGCCGGAGTCGATCAGCTTGTCGCCGTGCGCCCAGGTGATGACCAGCAGGCCCCCCTCGGGGAGGACCTTGCCGGCGAGCGCCTTGTCGAGCCGGGCCTCGCGCAGGGCCCCGGCCGGTACGAAGAAGTCCGCTGCTCCGGGACGTACGACGTCGAGTCCCTGCTCGCCGAGCGTGAGCTCGACGCGGCTGCGGGTGCCGAGTCCGTGGGCGACGATCCGGTCGAGCCACTGCCCGGCGGTCGTCGAGGCGTGGTAGCGGCCCGAGAGTGTGAGCAGTTTCTCGCCGTCCGCGAACCCCTCGGGGGTGACGGGCAGCTCGGGCAGACCGGACTGGAGCTGTCCTCGCCACTTCCATCCCTGGCGCATCAGCCAGTAGACGAGGGCGATGAAGACGGCCAGTCCGACGACCCAGCTGATCCGGGCGGACCAGTCGGTCACCTCGGCCGACTTCTGATCGGCGGCCAGCAGGTAAAGGGGGGTCAGTGTTGTCACGCGAGCTTCCCGTCGACGACCGTGGCACGGCCCCGCAGGAAGGTGTGGGTCACTCGGCCCGGCAGCTCGCGACCCTCGTACGGGGTGTTACGGCTGCGGGACGCGAAGCCCGCGGGGTCCACGACTCCACGGTATGCCGGATCGACGAGCGTCAGGTTGGCGGGCTCGCCTGCCGAGACGGGGCGGCCGTGCCCGTCGAGCCTGCCGATGGCCGCGGGGCGGAACGACATGCGGTCGGCGACACCCGCCCAGTCGATGAGGCCGGTGTCGACCATCGTCTGCTGCACGACGGAGAGCGCGGTCTCCAGGCCAACCATGCCCATGGCGGCCGCTGCCCACTCGCAGTCCTTGTCCTCGTGCGGGTGCGGGGCGTGGTCGGTGGCGACGCAGTCGATGGTGCCGTCGGCCAGCGCCTCGCGCAGGGCCATCACGTCGGCCTCGGTGCGCAGCGGCGGGTTCACCTTGTAGACCGGGTTGTACGACCGTACGAGTTCGTCGGTGAGGAGCAGGTGGTGCGGGGTGACCTCGGCGGTGACGTTCCAGCCCTTGGACTTGGCCCAGCGGACGATCTCGACGGAACCGGCGGTCGACAGGTGGCAGATGTGCACCCGGGAGCCGACGTGGGCGGCGAGGAGGACATCGCGGGCGATGATCGACTCCTCGGCGACGGCGGGCCAGCCGCCGAGACCCAGCTCGGCGGAGACGACGCCCTCGTTCATCTGGGCGCCCTCGGTGAGGCGCGGCTCCTGGGCGTGCTGGGCGACGACCCCGTCGAACGCCTTCACGTACTCCAGCGCGCGCCGCATGATCACGGCGTCGTCGACGCACTTGCCGTCGTCGGAGAAGACCTTCACTCCGGCGGCGGAGTCGTGCATGGCGCCGAGCTCGGCGAGCTGCTTGCCCTCCAGGCCGACGGTGACGGCGCCGATGGGCTGCACGTCGCAGTAGCCGGACTCCTTGCCGAGCCGCCAGACCTGCTCGACGACGCCCGCGGTGTCGGCGACGGGGAAGGTGTTGGCCATGGCGTGCACGGCGGTGAAGCCGCCCACCGCGGCGGCCTTCGTGCCGGTGAGGACGGTCTCGGAGTCCTCGCGGCCGGGCTCACGCAGATGGGTGTGCAGGTCGACCAGGCCGGGCAGCAGGATCTGGCCCGCCGCCTCGATGACGGTGGCGTCGCCGGCCTCGATGTCCGTACCGACCCGCTCGATGGTCTCGCCGTCGATCAGGACGTCCTGCGGCTCGCCACCGAGGATCTTCGCGCCGCGAATAAGGATCTTGCTCATGGTTACTTGTTCTCCTCGGTACGGGCGGCGGGTGACGTGTGGGCGGTGGCGGACTCGTTGCCGCCGAGCAGCAGGTAGAGCACGGCCATGCGGATGGAGACACCGTTGGCGACCTGCTCGACGACCGTGCAGCGGTCGGAGTCGGCCACGTCGGCGGTGATCTCCATGCCGCGGACCATCGGCCCGGGGTGCATGACGATGGCGTGCTCGGGCATCTTGGCCATGCGCGAGCCGTCCAGGCCGTAGCGGCGGGAGTACTCGCGCTCGGTCGGGAAGTAGGCGGCGTTCATCCGTTCACGCTGCACACGAAGCATCATCACCGCGTCCGACTCCGGCAGCACCTCATCGAGGCTGTAGCTGACGTCGCACGGCCACTGCTCGACGCCGACCGGGACCAGCGTCGGCGGGGCGACCAGCGTGACGTGCGCCCCGAGGGTGGTCAGCAGGTGGACGTTGGAGCGGGCCACCCGGCTGTGCAGGATGTCGCCGACGATCGTGATGCGGCGGCCTTCGAGGTCCTTGCCGAGACCGGCGTCGGCTCCCACCAGCCTGCGGCGCATCGTGAAGGCGTCCAGCAGGGCCTGGGTGGGGTGCTCGTGGGTGCCGTCCCCCGCGTTGACGACGGCGCCGTCGATCCAGCCGGAGGTGGCCAGCCGGTACGGGGCGCCCGAGGCGCCGTGCCGGATGACGACGGCGTCCGCGCCCATCGCCTCCAGGGTCAGGGCGGTGTCCTTGAGCGACTCGCCCTTGGAGACGGACGAACCCTTCGCGGAGAAGTTGATGACGTCGGCGGAGAGGCGCTTGGCGGCGGCCTCGAAGGAGATGCGGGTACGCGTCGAGTCCTCGAAGAAGAGGTTGACGACGGTACGTCCGCGCAGGGTGGGGAGCTTCTTGATCGGCCGGTCCGCGACCCGGGCCATCTCCTCGGCGGTGTCGAGGATCTGGACGGCGTCGTCGCGGGTGAGGTCGGCGGCCGAGATGAGGTGACGCTTCATCTGGGGTTCTCCGGGTTGCTGAAGAGAGGATTCGGGCACGCGGGCGTGCGAAAGCTGCTGTACGGCCTGACTGGCGGCGTACGGGCCGGGCAGCTACTGCTCGACCGCCGGGGCCGTCTGCTGGACACCGAGCAGCACGGCGTCGCGGCCGTCCTCCTCGGCGAGCTGGACCTTGACCGTCTCCCGCAGCGACGTGGGGAGGTTCTTGCCGACGTAATCGGCGCGGATGGGGAGTTCCCGGTGACCTCGGTCGACGAGGACCGCGAGCTGCACGGCGCGGGGGCGTCCGATGTCGCCGAGCGCGTCGAGTGCGGCGCGGATCGTGCGGCCGGAGAAGAGCACGTCGTCGACCAGGACGACCAGCCGGCCCTCGATGCCCTCTCCGGGGATCTCGGTGCGGGCCAGAGCACGCGCGGGGCGCATCCTCAGATCGTCGCGGTACATCGTGATGTCGAGCGATCCGACCGGCATCTTCCGGCCGGTGATCTCTTCGAGCTTGTCGGCGAGCCGGCGGGCGAGGAAGACGCCTCGCGTCGGAATGCCGAGGAGCACCACGTCGTCGGCGCCCTTGGCGCGTTCGACGATCTCGTGGGCGATCCGGGTCAGTACCCGGGCGATGTCGGGAGCCTCGAGAACGGGGCGTGCCGTGTTGCCGATGTCGTCGTGCTGTGTGTCCATAAGAAACGGACCTCCTTCTCCGCCTCACTGGACGGACGTTAAAGGACGTCGAAATTGCGTCACCCACGTTACCAGGGCGTGTGCGAGCCCCTGGCCCCACCCCCGGGAGGTACCGGTCCGGACCATTCAGCTTGACGCATCCAAGTAACGCTGCGTAACCTCACAGTGAGTTACCAGCCACGCGGCGGAGCCGCAAACTGTTCCAGCGTCCGGGGAGCCTTATGTCCAGCGAATACGCAAAACAGCTCGGGGCCAAGCTCCGTGCCATCCGCACCCAGCAGGGCCTCTCCCTCCATGGCGTGGAAGAGAAGTCCCAGGGCCGCTGGAAGGCCGTCGTGGTCGGTTCGTACGAGCGTGGCGACCGTGCCGTGACCGTTCAGCGCCTCGCCGAGCTGGCAGACTTCTACGGCGTCCCGGTGCAGGAGCTGCTGCCCGGCACGACGCCGGGCGGGGCCGCCGAGCCGCCGCCCAAGCTCGTTCTGGACCTGGAGCGCCTCGCCCACGTCCCGCCGGAGAAGGCCGGACCGCTGCAGCGTTACGCCGCGACGATCCAGAGCCAGCGCGGTGACTACAACGGCAAGGTGCTCTCGATCCGCCAGGACGACCTGCGCACGCTCGCCGTGATCTACGACCAGTCGCCGTCCGTGCTCACGGAGCAGCTGATCAGCTGGGGCGTCCTGGACGCGGACGCGCGCCGCGCGGTCGCCCACGACGAGGGCTGACCTCTCCACAGCAGAAACGTACCGCCGGGTGGGCGGGGGGCCCGGGGCCCCCCCCCCCCCCCCGGTGGGGACCACGGGCGCGCACCCAGACCC
>NZ_JBHXQO010000022.1:43058-100694 GCF_042717135.1 Streptomyces sp. NPDC058620 | reverse complement strand
ACCACGCACGGAACCGGCAGCCGCACCGCCGGAACGCGCCTCGCCGCCGGCACCGCCGGCGCCACCCGCGCCGCCCCGGCGGCCACGGCCCCGGCTGCCGGCGCGGAATCCGCCGGACGTCGCGCCCGCGGCGCCCCCGCCCGACCGCGTGCGCGGCTTCGGCTGGGTCGGCTGCGGGACCTCGACGACGATCGCGACGCCGGAGGGCTCGCGAGCCCCCGTGATCCGGGTCAGTTCCTCGTCGCTCGACTTGATGCGGGTGGTACGCGGGGCGATGCCCGCGTCCTGCATCAGCCGGGTCATCTCGCGCTTCTCCTCGGGCAGCACCAGCGTGACGACGCTGCCGGACTCCCCTGCACGAGCCGTGCGCCCGCCGCGGTGGAGGTAGTCCTTGTGATCGGTGGGCGGGTCCACGTTGACGACCAGGTCGAGGTCGTCGACGTGGATGCCTCGGGCCGCCACGTTGGTCGCCACGAGCGCGGTGACCTGGCCGGTCTTGAACTGGTCCAGGGTCCGGTTGCGCTGCGGCTGGGACCGGCCGCCGTGCAGGGCGGCAGCCCGGACACCGCTGGCGAGCAGTCGCTTGGCGAAGCGGTCAGCGGCGCGCTTGGTGTCGACGAACATGATCACGCGGCCCTCGCGGGCGGCGATCTTGAGGGCGACGGCCTTCTTGTCGGTCTCGTCCATGACATGGAGCACGTGGTGCTCCATGGTGGTGACCGCACCGGCGGACGGGTCGACGGAGTGCACGACCGGGTCGGTCAGGAACATCTTGACCAGGCGGTCGATGTTCTTGTCCAGGGTGGCGGAGAACAGCATCCGCTGTCCGTCCGGCTCGACCTGCTTGAGCAGCGCGACGACCTGCGGCATGAAGCCCATGTCGGCCATCTGGTCGGCCTCGTCGAGGACGGTGATCGCGACCTCGTCGAGCCGGCAGTCGCCGCGCTCGATGAGGTCCTTGAGCCGGCCCGGCGTGGCGACGAGCACCTCGGCGCCGCGGCGCAGGGTGCCGGACTGCTTGCTGATCGACATGCCGCCGACGACGGTGGCGAGCCGGAGGTTCACGGACGTCGCGTAGGGCGTGAGGGCGTCGGTGACCTGCTGCGCGAGCTCACGGGTCGGGACGAGGACGAGGGCCAGCGGGGCGCGCGGCTCGGAGCGGCGGCCTGCGGTGCGGGCCAGCAGGGCCAGGCCGAAGGCCAGCGTCTTGCCGGAACCGGTGCGGCCGCGGCCGAGGATGTCCCGGCCTGCCAGCGAGTTCGGCAGGGTGGCGCCCTGGATGGGGAAGGGCTCGGTGACGCCCTGTGCGGTGAGCGTCTTGAGCAGTGCTGCGGGCATGTCCAGCTCGGCGAACGCCTCGACGGCGGGCAGGGCGGGGGTCATGGATTCCGGCAGGGCGAACTCACCCTGGGGAGAGGCGGCGCGGCGCCTGGCAGGTGCCTTGCCGGCTCCCCGGCCGGATGCCTGTGCCTGGGCCGGGCCACGCCCCCTGGTCGGACGGGTGGTGCGGGTGGCCGGTCGGTCCTGGCGTTCGGAGCGGGTCATACGGAATTGCCCTCCTGGGGGATTCCTGGGTTACTGCGGAATGCTGGTGGACTGCTTGATGTGCGCCCCAGGATGCAGCACAAAGCGGGATGTCCCGGAGACAGCACAAACCGGGGCCCGCACCTTCACGGTGCGGGCCCCGGCTGCGAGGTACGCGTCCGGCAATTAGGCCGGGACGATGTTCTCCGCCTGCGGGCCCTTCTGGCCCTGCGTGACGTCGAAGGAGACCTTCTGGCCCTCCTGGAGCTCACGGAAGCCCTGGGTGGCGATGTTGGAGTAGTGGGCGAAGACGTCAGCGCCGCCGCCGTCCTGCTCGATGAAGCCGAAGCCCTTTTCCGAGTTGAACCACTTCACGGTTCCAGTAGCCATGTCGATCTCCTAAAAGAGGTGCAGTGCCGGAAATCCGCACTTTACGAATTCCAAGTCGCCGCATTGAGCCCCACCCGGAGAAAGCCGGAAAACAATAAAGCGCCTGAGGAAGCATTCCCGTCAGGCGCACATAAAGTTCATGGGTACCAAAACTGCAACTGGACCACCGTAGCACGTCCTCTCGTCCGGCGGTGGATCACGCCTCGCGCCGGACGGAAAACTTCGCGCTCAGAGCCGTTCGACGATGGTGACGTTGGCCTGGCCGCCCCCCTCGCACATGGTCTGGAGCCCGTAACGGCCGCCCGTGCGCTCCAGTTCGTGCAGGAGGGTCGTCATCAGTCTGGCGCCGGTCGCGCCGAGGGGATGGCCGAGCGCGATCGCGCCGCCGTTGACGTTGACCCGCTCCGGGTCCGCGCCGGTCTCCTTGAGCCAGGCCAGCACGACGGGTGCGAACGCCTCGTTGATCTCGATGAGGTCGAGGTCGTCGATCGTCATCCCGGCCTTCTTCAGCGCGTACGCGGTGGCCGGGATGGGCGCCGAGAGCATCCGGATCGGGTCCTCCCCGCGCACCGAGAGGTGGTGGACGCGGGCGCGTGGGGTGAGGCCGTGGTCCGCGACGGCGCGCTCGGATGCGATGAGCAGGGCGGCGGCGCCGTCGGAGACCTGGGAGGAGCAGGCCGCGGTGATCGTGCCGCCATCGACGACCGGTTTCAGTCCGGCCATCTTCTCCGGGGTGGTGTCGCGGCGCGGCCCCTCGTCGGTGGTGACGTCTCGGTACGCCACCGTCTCGCGTGCGAAGCGGCCCTCGTCGATGGCGCGGACCGCCCGCCGGTGGGAGGTGAGCGCGAACTCCTCCATGTCGCGGCGGCTGATGCCCCACTTCCCGGCGATCAGCTGGGCGCCGTGGAACTGGTTGACCGGCTGGTCGCCGTACCGGGCACGCCAGCCCTCGCTGCCCGCGTACGGGCCTTGGGTCAGGCCGAGCGGTTCGGCGGCCTGGCGCGAGGCGTAGGCGATGGGGATCTGCGTCATGTTCTGCGTACCGCCGGCGACGACCAGGTCCTGGGTGCCGGAGAGGACTCCCTGGGCGGCGAAGTGGATGGCTTGCTGGGAGGAGCCGCACTGGCGGTCGATGGTGACGCCCGGGACCTCCTCGGGGAGGCCCGCCGCCAGCCAGGCGGTGCGGGCGATGTCCCCGGCCTGGGGTCCGACCGTGTCGAGGCAGCCGAAGACGACGTCCTCGACGGCGGCCGGGTCGATGCCGCTGCGGGCGACGAGCGCCTTGAGGACGTGTGCGCCGAGGTCGGCGGGATGGACGGCGCCGAGCCCTCCGCCGCGCCTGCCGACGGGGGTGCGTACCGCTTCGACGATGTATGCCTCGGCCATGACTGCCGCTCCTCGGGTCTCGGGTGGGTCAGGTGCGCAGGGCGATGCCGTCCAGCACCATCGAGAGGTACTGGCGGGCGATCTCCTCGGGGCTGTGGTGTCCGCCCGGCCGGTACCAGGAGGCCGCGACCCAGACGGTGTCGCGGACGAAGCGGTACGTGAGCCGGATGTCCAGGTCGGCGCGGAAGACGCGGTCGGCGACGCCGCGCTCCAGCGTGCCGAGCCATGCCTTCTCGAACTTCTGCTGCGAGTCGGCGAGGTAGCCGAAGCGCGGCTGGGTGGAGAGGTGCCTGGACTCCTTCTGGTAGATGGCGACGGCGGCACGGTGCCGGTCGATCTCCCGGAAGGACTCGGTGACGAGGGCCTCGATGGTCTCCCTGGGCCCGAGTCCGGCGCCGAGCACGGCGTCGTACCCCTCCCAGAGTTCGTCGAGGAAGGTGGAGAGGATTTCGTCGACCATCGATTCCTTGGAATCGAAGTGGTAGTAGAGGCTGCCCGCGAGCATCCCCGCCTCGTCCGCGATCCTGCGGACGGTGGTGGCGTTGTACCCCTGGGCGGCGAAGACCTCGGCGGCGGTGGCGAGCAGTTCTCGGCGCCGCGCGGGCGAGGGGGTCACCTGGGGCTTCTTCTTGGTAGGCACCCGCCCATTGTCCGCCCGGCGCGCGCCGTGTCAGGCATGTTGGCTGCTGACGGAGACGACTTCGCCCGTCATGTACGAGGAGTAGCCGCTCGCCAGGAAGACGATGACGTTGGCGATCTCCCAGGGTTCGGCGTACCGGCCGAACGCCTCCTTCGTGGTCAGCTCCGCCAGGAGCTCCGCCGAGGTGACCTTCGCCAGGTGCGGGTGCATGGCGAGGCTGGGGGCGACGGCGTTGACGCGGACGCCGTAGGCGGCGGCCTCGACGGCGGCACAGCGGGTGAGCGCCATGACGCCGGCCTTGGCGGCGGCGTAGTGGGCCTGGCCGGTCTGGGCGCGCCAGCCGATCACGGAGGCGTTGTTGACGAGGACGCCGCCGCGGCCCGTCGCCCTGAGGGAGCGCAGGGCGGCGCGGGTGCAGCGGAAGGTGCCGTTCAGGGTGACGTCGAGGACGGTGGACCACTGGTCGTCGGTCATCTCGGTGAGTTCGGCGGTGCCGCCGAGTCCCGCGTTGTTGACGACGATGTCGAGGCCGCCGTGGGTCTGTTCGGCCAGCGCGAAGAGGGCCTGGACCTGGGCCTCGTCGGTGACGTCGCAGGGCAGCGAGGTGACCCGGCCGGGGCCGAACTCCTCGGCGAGGGCCCGCTCGGTCTCCTTGAGGCGCCTGGCGTGGGCGTCGCCGATGACGATCCGTGCGCCCTCCTCCAGGAATCTGCGGGCGGTGGCGCCGCCGATGCCCGCCCCCGCCGCCGCGGTGACGACGGCCGTGCGGCCTGCCAGCAACCGGTGTCCCGGCACGGGTGGCGGCGGGCCCGCACCGGGCCCGTGCCGGTGGGGGCCGTCCGCTGCGTCCCCGGTTTCCGCGTCCTCGACGGTGCTCATGTCCGTACGTTAATCTACCAAACACTTGTTAGGGAAGGATGGCCGATGGATCTGTCGCACACCGCCACGGAGAACGCCTTCCGGGCCGAGGCCCGTGCGTGGCTGCGGGACCGGGTCCCGGCCCGCCCCCTGCCCTCGCTGGAGACCGCCGAGGGGTTCGCCGCCCACCGGGAGTGGGAAGCGCGGCTGTACGCGGACCGCTGGTCGGCCGTCTCCTGGCCGTCCGAGTACGGCGGACGGGGCGCCGACATCTTCATGTGGCTGGCCTTCGAGGAGGAGTACTACGCGGCGGGCGCACCCGGCCGGGTCTCGCAGAACGGCATCAGCCTCCTCGCCCCCACGCTCTTCGACCACGCCACGGCCGGGCAGCGGGCGCGGATCCTGCCGCCGATGGCGAGCGGGGAGGTGATCTGGGCGCAGGCGTGGTCCGAACCGGAATCCGGGTCGGACCTCGCGTCGCTGCGTTCGCGTGCGGTGCGCACGGACGGTGGCTGGCTGCTGTCGGGCCAGAAGACCTGGTCCTCACGTGCCGCGTTCGCCGACCGGGCCTTCGGGATCTTCCGTACGGACCCGGAGGCCGCCAAGCCGCATCACGGGCTGACGTATCTGATGTTCGACCTGTCGGCGCCCGGCGTCACGGTCCGGCCGGTGGGGCGGCTGGACGGCAAGCCGGCGTTCGCCGAGCTCTTCCTGGACGAGGTGTTCGTACCGGACGAGGACATCATCGGGGAGCCGGGCCAGGGCTGGCGGATCGCCATGTCGGCGACGGGCAGCGAGCGGGGGCTCACCCTGCGCTCCCCCGGCCGGTTCCTGGCCGCCGCGGACCGGCTGGCGGAGCTGTGGCGTACGCACGGCGACCCGTCGGACAGCGGGCTGCGGGACCGGGTCGCGGACGCGGTCGTGGGGGCGCGGGCGTACCAGCTGTTCACCTGCGCGTACGCCTCGCGCTTCGCGGCGGGCGACACGATCGGCGCGGAGTCGAGCCTGAACAAGGTGTTCTGGTCGGAGTACGACATCGCGCTCCACGAGACCGCACTGGACCTGCTGGGCCCGCAAGCGGAACTCGTGGACGGCGAGTGGGCGCAGGGGTACGTCTTCGCTCTCGCCGGACCCGTCTACGCGGGGACGAACGAGATCCAGCGGGACATCATCGCCGAGCGGCTGCTCGGCCTGCCGAAGGGGCGGCGCTGATGCGATTCCTTCTCGACGACGAGCAGCGGGAGTTCGCCCGCTCCCTGGACGCGATGCTCACCGCCGCGGGCACGCCTTCGGTGGTACGGGCCTGGGGCGCCGGCGACCACGGGCCCGGTCGCGCCCTGTGGGCGCGGCTCGCCAAGGCGGGGGTGTTCGCCCTGGCGGTTCCGGAGGCGTACGAGGGGGTGGGGCCGCTTCCGGTGGAACTGGCCCTGACCTTCATGGAGTTGGGGCGGCACGCGGCACCGGGTCCGCTGGTGGAGACGGTCGCCGCCTCGGCGCTGCTGAGCGTGGTGGGCGGTTCCCCGGCGAAGGAGTGGCTGCCCCGGCTGGCCTGCGGCACGGCGTCGGCGACCCTGCGCCTGGACGGGCCGTACGCGCTGGACGCGGATGTGGCGGACGCCGTGTTCACGGTGCGCGGGGAGGAGCTGTGGCTCGCGGCCGGGCCGGGGGCGTTCCGTGCGTCGACCGACCCGGCACGGCGGCTGTTCTCGCCGGACCACGGGGGGACGCTGCTCGCCCGTGGGGCGCACGTGGCGGAAGGGGCCCGGATCGCGGCCGACTGGGCGGCGTTCGCGACGGCAGCCCAGGCGGTGGGTGTCGGGGAGGCGTTGCTGCGGTTCACGGTGGAGTACGTGAAGCAGCGGACCCAGTTCGGGGCGGCCATCGGGTCCTTCCAGGCCGTCAAGCACCGGCTGGCCGACACCTTGACCGGTCTGGAGTTCGCCCGGCCGCTGGTCTACGGCGCGGCGGTGTCGCTGGCGGAGGGGGCGGCGCGGGCCGGGGCGGACGTGGCGGCCGCCAAGCTGGCGGCGGGCGGGGCCGCGTACGCCTCGGCCCGCACCGCGCTCCAGCTGCACGGTGCGGTGGGATATACGGAGGAGCTGGACCTCGCGCTGTGGCTGCGGAAGGCGCGGCCGTTGCGGGACGCGTGGGGGACGCCGGGGGTGTGCCGGGCCCGGGTGCTCGCCGGGTGAGCCGGCCGGTTCAGGGCCGTCCGGCGGCCGGCGGCGGGAACGGGGGCGGCGGCATCATGTGGCCGGGTACTCGTCGTTGGTCCGGCGGACCGTGCGCAGGGGGTGGCCAGGGCGCCATACCTGGACGACCAGGGTGTCGCCGCCCTCCAGGCCCGTGTGCACCACCTCCGTCAGGTCCGTCCGGAAGAGGTGGAACGGCTCCGGCGGCTTCGCGTCCTCGATGAAGCGCGCCAGCACCTGCGGATCGGTCACCTCCACCGCGCGGCCGGAGATCCGGACGTCACCGTCCGCCATCTCCGCTCCGGCCCCCGGATTGGCCTGCACCGCGAACCTCGGGTCGCGCCGCAGGTCCAGCGCCTTGCGTGAGTTCGGCATCATGCCGAGCAGCAGCTCATCGAAGCGGAAGTCCACTTCGAGCCCGGTGACCCGGGGCGAGCCGTCCTTGCGGATGGTCGCGAGGACATGGTGCTTGTACAGCTGGAAGCGCTTCTGCACGGTCTCGGCGAACGCCGGTTCCGCCGTTCTGAAATCTGCCCACGAACTCGATGTCATGAGACCAGGAAACACGGGATACCCGACATCTTCTGTCCGGATTTCCGGGAGGTCACCCGGTCGGATGCCTCCCTGCGGCAGACGTGGTGTTGTGCCCCCGCTTCCGCACCCGGGCACAAAAAAAGGGTACCGGGGGCGTAGCGGCTCACCGGCCCCAGTGTCACCACCACCGCGGAGCCCATCGTCCGGAACACGCCCGGGGACCCGCCGGTGGCCAGGACTGCGTCGTAGCGGCCCAGATCGATGTCGGTGCCGTCGAGGGCGGCGCCGTCCTCGAGCGCGAGGGCGAGTACCGCGCCACCGTCCGGCGGCGTCAGGCGGACGGTGCCGCGGACGACGGCGGTCGCGGCCTCCGTACGGCATCTGCGGTACATCACGTTGAAGTTCACGACCGGGCCGCCGAGGAGGTGGCCGACGGTCTCCCGGTCCCCGGGGAAGTCGTACGGCCAGTAGGGCTCGTCCACGATGTGGTGCTCACCGCCCACCATCAGGTCCATCCCCTCGCCCTCGACCACGGTCAGGGTGCGGTCGACTCCCGGGAACACGGAGAACGGCCCGTCCGCGGCCACGTCCGCCAGGCTGATCCGCCAGTCGAAGGCGTACGACCCCGCGCCCTCGGGCCACACGGCGATCTCCCGGGTGACTCCCCCGCCGTTCCTCCACGGCACCGGCGCACGCCCGGCCGCCCTCAGCACGCGGAGCGTCATCGGACGATCCCCTGCGCCGTGGCTGCCGCCAGCCATACCGGGAACTCGGCGACCAGCCGGTCGTACAGCTCCGCGTCGGGGACCTGCCGGGGATCGGCGCCGGCGTGGAAGAAGCCCGCGTTGTCTATGGGGCGCTTGGCGGGTACGGCCAGGTCGTCGAGCCTGTGCAGGAAGTCGAACTGCGAACTCCGCTTGTTGCCGAAGCCGATGAACTGCCAGAACAGCGGCAGCTTCGCCGCCTTGCACAGATAGCGTTCCGCCGCGTGCTTGCTGATCGGGCCGCCGTCCGTCTGGAAGACGACGAGGGCGGGTGCCGTGGAGCCGCTGTCGAGGTAGTGGTCGATGACGGCGTCCATGGCCAGGTGATAGCTGGTCTTTCCCATGTGCCCGAGACCCGCCACGATTCGCTCGACGCGTCCGTGGTGGTCGTCCAGTCCGATGTCGGTGACCGCGTCGATGTCCGTGGAGAAGAACACGACGGGGACGCGGCCGTCGTCGTCGAGCTGGGCCGACAGACCCAGCACCCGGTCGGCCAGCGCCTGGACGCTGCCGTCCTTGTAGTAGTCCTTCATCGAACCGGAGTAGTCGAGGACCAGATAGACCGCCGCGCGGTGGCCCGTCATCCCGTGCTTCTCCAGCGAGGCTCCGGCGCTCTTGTACAGGCTGACGAGCGCGGGCGCCGTCTCCTCCACCTTGCGGAGGCTGATGGCCGGGCCGGGGGCTGGGGGCGAGCCGGTCATGACGGTCTCCGTTCTGCGGTCTGCCGACTTCTGAGGGTAGGTCACGCGGGGACCCGGCCCGCCCGGCTGCCGGCAGCGTTCGCTATCTTGATCGCCGCCGTCCCCACCGGCCCCTTTCCTGTCAGGCGACCCATGAAGGAGCCGGCCATGGAGGCCGCCGCCACCAGGTGCTACCGCCACCCGTCGTACGAGACGTATGTGAGCTGCACCCGCTGCGACCGCTACATCTGCCCCGACTGTATGCGTGAGGCCGCGGTCGGCCATCACTGCGTGGACTGCGTGAAGGAGGGGCAGCGCTCCGTCCGGCGGGCCCGCAGGATCTTCGGTGGCACGGCGTCCATGGCGACGACGCCCGTCGTGACGTACGTCCTGATGGCACTGAACGTCCTCGCGTACGTGGCGGAGGTGGCCGTGCCCTCGCTGGTGGACCGGTTCGCCGTGCTCGGTGCCGTCCTGGTCGACGCTCAGGGCGAGCACTACTACTACGAGGGCGAGGTCTACGCCGGGTACGAGCTGAGCGGGATCGCGGACGGCGAGTGGTACCGGCTGCTGACCGGTGCCTTCCTGCATCTGCCGCCGGATGCCTCGTTCGGTGTGATGCACCTGGTCTTCAACATGCTCGCGCTGTGGAATCTGGGCCGGGGCGTCGAGGGGCAGCTGGGGCGGGCGCGGTATCTGGCGCTCTATCTGCTCTCCGCCGTGGGCGGTTCGGTGCTCGTCCACGTCATCGCGCCGGAGACGGTGACGGTGGGCGCCTCGGGTGCGATCTTCGGTCTCGCGGCGGCGTACTACATCATCAGCCGGCGGCTCGGCCGGGACATGCGAGCCGTGAACCGTATGCTGACCGGCCTGCTGCTCTGGCTGGTCATCTCGGCCGCGTTCACCTCGTGGCAGGGTCACCTCGGCGGGCTGCTGACCGGCGCCCTGGTCACCTGGGCCCTGGCGTACGCACCCGCCAGGTTCAAGACCACCCCGGCGCAGATCGGCGGGGGCCTGATCCTGCTCTGCCTGCTCGCGGTGGTCGTGGCCGCGAAGACCGCCTCGCTGACGGCCGGCGCCTGACGCCACGTACGGCCCCGCCCAGGCCGGGGCGGGGCCGCGGAGCATCTGCCCCCGGACGCGCCACGGCGCCCACCAGAGTCCGGTCGGGGACAAGGCAGGCGCCGCGTTCAGTTCCGCACGCCGTTGTACGGGACGTCTTTGTGTGCCGCGATCAGACCGTCAGTGAACGGTCCGTCGGGCGGATCGGGGCCGGCAGTGCGCTGGTCCCGGTCAGGTATCGGTCCACGCCGCGTGCCGCGGAGCGGCCCTCGGCAATGGCCCAGACGATCAGTGACTGGCCTCGGCCCGCGTCACCGGCGACGTACACGCCGTCGACGTTGGTCGCGTAGTCCTCGTCCCGGGCCACGTTACCCCGCTCGTCGAGGGCGAGGCCGAACTGCTGGACGAGGCCGTTGGCCTGGTCGGTACCGGTGAAGCCCATGGCCAGGGTCACGAGCTGAGCGGGAATCCGCCGCTCGGTCCCGGGCTTCTGCTCCAGCTTACCGCCCTTGAACTCCACCTCGACCAGGTGGAGGGCCTGGACGTTGCCGTCTTCGTCGCCCTCGAAGTGGGTGGTCGAGACGGAGTAGACCCGCTCGCCGCCCTCCTCGTGCGCGGAGGTCACCTTGTAGAGCATCGGGAAGGTCGGCCACGGCTGGTTGGCGTTCCGGTCCTCGCCCGGCCTCGGCATGATCTCCAGCTGGGTGACGGAGGCCGCGCCCTGCCGGTGGGCGGTGCCGACGCAGTCGGCGCCGGTGTCGCCGCCGCCGATGACGACGACGTGCTTGCCCTCGGCGGTGATCGGGGAGACCGTCAGGTCGCCCTCCTGCACCTTGTTGGCGAGCGGCAGGTACTCCATCGCGAAGTGCACGCCGTTCAGCTCACGGCCCGGGACGGGCAGATCGCGCGAGACGGTGGCACCCGCGGCGATGACGACCGAGTCGTAGCGGCGGCGGAGCTTGGCGGCGTCGATGTCCTTGCCGATCTCCACCTCCGTACGGAACTTGGTGCCTTCCGCGCGCATCTGCTCGATGCGGCGGTTGATGTGCGACTTCTCCATCTTGAACTCGGGGATGCCGTAGCGGAGCAGGCCGCCGATGCGGTCGGCGCGCTCGTAGACGACGACCGTGTGGCCTGCCCGGGTCAGCTGCTGGGCGGCGGCCAGACCGGCCGGGCCGGAGCCGATGACGGCCACGGTCTTGCCGGAGAGGCGCTCGGGCGGCTGCGGGGTGACGTCGCCGCTGTCCCACGCCTTGTCGATGATGGAGACTTCGACGTTCTTGATGGTGACGGCCGGCTGGTTGATGCCGAGCACGCACGCCGACTCGCACGGAGCGGGGCACAGACGGCCCGTGAACTCCGGGAAGTTGTTCGTGGCGTGCAGGCGCTCGGACGCCGCCGTCCAGTCCTGGCGGTAGGCGTAGTCGTTCCACTCGGGGATGAGGTTTCCGAGCGGACAGCCGTTGTGGCAGAACGGGATGCCGCAGTCCATGCAGCGGCCGGCCTGCTTGCTGATGATCGGCAGCAGCGAGCCCGGAACGTAGACCTCGTTCCAGTCCTTGACGCGCTCGCCGACGGGGCGGGTCTTGGCGACCTCGCGGCCGGTGGTCAGGAAGCCCTTGGGGTCAGCCATTGGTCGCCGCCTCCATCATCTTCTCGGTGGTCTCCTGCTCGGAGAGACCGGCGAGCTCAGCGGCGTCCTTGGCGGCGAGCACTGCCTTGTAGGCGGACGGGATGATCTTGCTGAAACGGGTGACCGAGGTGTCCCAGTCGGCCAGCAGCTTCTCGGCGACCGTGGAACCGGTCTCCTCCTGGTGGCGGCGCACCACGTCGTGCAGCCACTGCTTGTCGGTGTCGTCGAGCGTCTCGACCGCACCGAGGTTGCCGATGTTGACGTTGTCGCGGTCCAGGTCGATGACGTACGCGACACCGCCGGACATGCCCGCGGCGAAGTTGCGTCCGGTCTCGCCGAGTACGACGGCGTGGCCACCGGTCATGTACTCGCAGCCGTGGTCGCCCACGCCTTCCGAGACGACCGTGGCGCCCGAGTTGCGGACGCAGAACCGCTCTCCGGTCCGGCCGCGCAGGAACAGCTCGCCGCCGGTCGCACCGTAGGCGATGGTGTTGCCCGCGATGGTGGAGTACTCGGCCAGGTGGTCGGCGCCGCGGTCCGGGCGGACGACGATGCGCCCGCCGGAGAGGCCCTTGCCGACGTAGTCGTTGGCGTCGCCCTCCAGGCGCAGCGTCACACCGCGCGGGACGAAGGCGCCGAAGGACTGGCCGGCGGAACCTGTGAAGGTCACGTCGATGGTGTCCTCGGGCAGGCCCGCACCGCCGAACTTCTTGGTGACCTCGTGGCCGAGCATGGTGCCGACCGTCCGGTTGATGTTGCGGATCGCGATCTGCGCCCGGACCGGCTGGGCGGCCTCGGCGCTCTCCGCGCCGAGCGCGTCGGCGGCGAGCTTGATCAGCTCGTTGTCGAGCGCCTTGGTGAGCCCGTGGTCCTGCTCGATGACCTGGTGGCGGACCGCGCCCTCGGGCAGCTCCGGCACGTGGAAGAGGGGCTGCAGGTCGAGGCCCTGTGCCTTCCAGTGCGTGACGGCCCGGTCGGTGTCGAGGAGTTCGGCGTGGCCGACGGCCTCCTCGATCGTACGGAAGCCGAGCCCGGCGAGGATCTCGCGGACCTCCTCGGCGATGAACTCGAAGAAGTTGACGATGTACTCGGCCTTGCCGGAGAACCGGTCGCGCAGGACGGGGTTCTGGGTGGCGATGCCGACCGGACAGGTGTCCAGGTGGCAGACGCGCATCATGACGCAGCCGGACACGACGAGCGGCGCGGTCGCGAAACCGAACTCCTCGGCGCCGAGCAGCGCGGCGATGACGACGTCGCGGCCGGTCTTCAGCTGACCGTCGGTCTGGACGACGATGCGGTCGCGCAGACCGTTGAGGAGCAGGGTCTGCTGGGTCTCGGCGAGGCCGAGCTCCCAGGGGCCGCCCGCGTGCTTGAGCGAGGTGAGCGGGGAGGCGCCCGTGCCGCCGTCGTGGCCGGAGATGAGGACGACGTCCGCGTGGGCCTTGGAGACACCTGCGGCGACCGTGCCGACACCGACCTCGGAGACCAGCTTCACGTGGATGCGGGCCGCCGGGTTGGCGTTCTTGAGGTCGTGGATCAGCTGAGCCAGGTCCTCGATGGAGTAGATGTCGTGGTGCGGCGGCGGGGAGATCAGGCCGACACCCGGGGTGGAGTGCCGGGTCTTGGCGACCCACGGATAGACCTTGTGGCCGGGCAGCTGGCCACCCTCGCCGGGCTTGGCGCCCTGCGCCATCTTGATCTGGATGTCGTCCGCGTTGACCAGGTATTCGCTGGTCACACCGAAGCGGCCGGAGGCGACCTGCTTGATGGACGAGCGGCGCGCCGGGTCGTACAGGCGGTCCGCGTCCTCGCCGCCCTCACCGGTGTTGGACTTGCCGCCCAGCTGGTTCATGGCGATGGCGAGGGTCTCGTGCGCCTCGCCGGAGATCGAGCCGTACGACATGGCGCCGGTGGAGAAGCGCTTGACGATCTCGGAGACGGGCTCGACCTCGTCGATCGGGATCGGCTCGCGGTCCGAGGTGCCGTTCTCGTTGGGGAGGGCGAAGAGGCCGCGGAGCGTCATGAGGCGCTCGGACTGCTCGTTCACCCGGCCCGTGTACTTCTTGAAGATGTCGTACCGGCGGTTGCGGGTGGCGTGCTGGAGGCGGAAGACCGTCTCCGGGTCGAACAGGTGCGGCTCGCCCTCGCGGCGCCACTGGTACTCGCCGCCGATCTCCAGCGCGCGGTGCGAGGCCGCGATGCCGGAGGAGGGGTACGCCTTGGTGTGCCGGGCGGCGACTTCCCTGGCGACGACCTCGAGACCGGCGCCGCCGATCTTGGTCGCGGTGCCGTTGAAGTACTTCCCGACGAACGCCTCGTCCAGGCCGACGGCCTCGAAGACCTGGGCGCCGCGGTAGGAGGCGACGGTCGAGATGCCCATCTTGGACATGACCTTCAGGACGCCCTTGCCGAGCGCGTAGATCAGGTTCCGGATGGCCTGCTCGACCTCGATGCCCTCGATGAACGTGTTGGCGCGGACCAGGTCCTCGACGGACTCCATCGCCAGGTACGGGTTGACCGCGGCGGCGCCGTAGCCGATCAGCAGCGCGACGTGGTGGACCTCGCGGACGTCACCGGCCTCGACCAGCAGCCCCACCTGGGTGCGCTGCTTGGTACGGATGAGGTGGTGGTGAACGGCCGAGGTGAGGAGCAGCGAGGGGATCGGCGCGTGCTCGGCGTCGGAGTGCCGGTCGGAGAGGACGATCAGGCGGGCGCCGTCCTCTATGGCGGCGTCGACCTCGGTGCAGATCGCCTCGATCCGGGCGGCGAGGGCGTCGCCGCCGCCGCTGACCCGGTAGAGACCGGAGAGCGTGGCCGCCTTCATGCCCGGCATGTCGCCGTCGGCGTTGATGTGTATGAGCTTGGCCAGCTCGTCGTTGTCGATCACCGGGAAGGGCAGCGTGACGCTGCGGCATGCGGCGGCGGTCGGCTCCAGGAGGTTGCCCTGCGGGCCGAGCGTGGAGCGCAGCGAGGTGACGAGCTCCTCGCGGATGGCGTCCAGCGGCGGGTTGGTGACCTGGGCGAAGAGCTGGGTGAAGTAGTCGAAGAGCAGCCGGGGGCGCTCGGACAGGGCGGCGATCGGCGAGTCCGTGCCCATGGAGCCGAGCGGCTCGCCCGCGGTGCGGGCCATCGGCGCGAGGATGACGCGGAGCTCTTCCTCGGTGTAGCCGAAGGTCTGCTGGCGGCGGGTGACCGAGGCGTGGGTGTGCACGATGTGCTCGCGCTCGGGGAGGTCGGAGAGCTCGATCTCGCCGGTCTCCAGCCATTCCTGGTACGGCTGCTCGGCGGCGAGGGACGCCTTGATCTCGTCGTCCTCGACGATGCGGTGCTCGGCGGTGTCGACGAGGAACATCTTGCCGGGCTGGAGGCGGCCCTTGCGGACGACCTTGGCGGGGTCGATGTCCAGGACGCCGACCTCGGAGGAGAGGACGACGAGGCCGTCGTCGGTGACCCAGTAGCGGCCGGGGCGCAGACCGTTGCGGTCGAGGACCGCGCCGACCTGGGTGCCGTCGGTGAAGGTGACGCAGGCCGGGCCGTCCCAGGGCTCCATCATCGTGGAGTGGTACTGGTAGAAGGCGCGGCGGGCGGGCTCCATCGAGGCGTGGTTCTCCCATGCCTCGGGGACCATCATCAGCACCGAGTGCGGCAGCGAACGGCCGCCGAGGTGGAGCAGCTCCAGGACCTCGTCGAAGGAGGCCGAGTCGGAGGCGTCCGGGGTGCAGACGGGGAAGATCCGGTCCAGCTGCTCGCTGCCGAAGAGGCTGGAGGCGAGCTGGGACTCGCGGGCCTTCATCCAGTTGCGGTTGCCCTTGACCGTGTTGATCTCGCCGTTGTGCGCGACGAAACGGTACGGGTGGGCGAGCGGCCAGCTCGGGAAGGTGTTGGTGGAGAAGCGCGAGTGGACCAGCGCGACCGCGGTGGCGAAGCGGCGGTCGGAGAGGTCCGGGAAGAACGGCTCCAGCTGCCCGGTCGTGAGCATGCCCTTGTAGACGATCGTGCGCGCGGAGAGGGAGGGGAAGTACACCCCGGCCTCGCGCTCGGCGCGCTTGCGCAGCACGAACGCCTTGCGGTCGAGCACGACGCCGCTGCTCGTGCCGTCGGCGACGACGAGCTGGCGGAACTCGGGCATGGTGATGCGGGCCCCGTTGCCCAGGAGCTCGGGGGTGACCGGGACCTGGCGCCAGCCGAGGACCTTGAGGCCCTCTTCGGCTGCGATCTTCTCGATCTTCCGGACGGACTCGGTGGAGTCGTCCGCGGGCAGGAAGGCGATTCCGACGGCGTAGGAGCCGGCCTCGGGGAGGTCGAAGGCGACCTCTTCCCGCAGGAAGGCGTCCGGAACCTGGAGCAGAATGCCGGCGCCGTCGCCCGAGTCGGGCTCGGATCCTGTGGCGCCGCGGTGTTCGAGGTTGCGCAGTACGGTCAGCGCCTGCTCGACCAGCTCATGGCTGGCCACACCGGTAAGAGTGGCCACGAACCCGACGCCACAGGCGTCGTGCTCGTTACGGGGGTCGTACATCCCCTGCTGGGCGGGGCGACCGTCCATGGGCGACCAGGCGTCGGAACGCATCGGCTCTCCCGTCGTCGTCGTGGCATATGCAGTGCCGAGGGACGACGTTGGCCCTCTGCGAAATTTCGTGCAGGTTACATGATGGAACGCTTCTCAAAAAGCGGATAGTCCGTTCCAGCATGCGGACGCCACAGGGCGTGGCGGAGGTGGGTCGCAGATCGGGGCGGACCGGAATGGTCAGTACCCGGGGAGACCGCAGAGAGTGGGCGTCGTTGCCCGCGTGTCTACGCCTCTTGCCCAGCGGTCAGCTAAACGAAACCGCGAGGTAACGACTACTTATGTGTAGTCCTGTATAGAGACTCATTTTACGTCGTGTGGAGCCGTTCCGCCCAGTGAGGTTCATCAAGACGTATGTCACACCGTCGGCGCATGGGCGACGCCCGCGACACCGGGTAAAGGGCGGCCCGGCCGGACGCCACCGGCCGGGCCGGCGCCGGTCAGCCGCCGACGGCCACGCCGAAGACCATGCCCAGTCCGTACGTGAGCGCGGCGGCGGTGCCACCGAGGACGAGCTGGCGCAGACCGCTGAACCACCAGCTGCGGGCGGTGACCCTGGCCACCACGGCTCCGCAGCCGAAGAGGCCGATCAGGGCGAGCAGCACGGCGGGCCACAGCGCGGTGGCGCCGAGCAGGTAGGGCAGTACGGGCAGCAGCGCGCCGAGTGCGAAGGCGCCGAAGGACGAGACGGCCGCGACGAGCGGCGAGGGCAGGTCGCCGGGGTCGATTCCGAGCTCCTCGCGGGCATGGATCTCCAGCGCCTGCTCCGGGTCCCGGGACAGCTGCCGGGCGACCTCGTGGGCCAGCTGGGGCTCGACCCCGCGGGAGGTGTAGAGCGCCGCGAGTTCCGCCATCTCGTCCTTGGGGTGCTTGCGCAACTCCCGCCGCTCGACGTCGAGTTCGGCCTCGACGAGCTCTCGCTGCGAGGCGACGGAGGTGTATTCGCCTGCCGCCATGGAGAACGCGCCCGCGGCCAGGCCCGCCAGACCGGTGATCACGATGGTCTGCTGCGAGACGGCACCGCCAGCGACACCTGTCATCAGCGCGAGGTTGGATACCAGTCCGTCCATCGCGCCGAACACCGCGGGACGCAGCCAGCCACCGTTCACATCCCGGTGGGTGTGGTTGTCGCGGTGCGCCTCGTGCAGGACGGCATCGGTCTCGATGATGGACACAGCTCTCCCCTTCTCCGAAAGCGGGGTTCCACGTTCCGGCCCCGCCAACACCCTCGAAAGTACGCACGAAAAACGTCTCCCGCCAGCAAGGAAGGCCGTACTTACCTGCCCCGGGAGGCGGTTCGGACCGGCTGTGCGCGAGGGGTCCGCGCCGTCATCCGTGTGGCCCTTTTGTTGCCCCGGGCGGCCTCGCCGGGGCCCTGGCGTGGGACAGATCGCTCAGGTGGTCCCGCCGGTGGCCGCACCGGCGGCGGACGGCCGGGTACGAGCGAAGGGTCGAGGCGATGGAGCTGATTGCAGGCAATCCGGCCGAGCCGCAGGGGGGTGTGGGCGCCGAGGACACGCGGGTGCGTGCGCGAACGGACGGCAGCGCTACCGCCCGACCCGAGTCGGTACGGGGCGACCGGGCCCGTGGCGCGCTGCTCGGTCTCGCCGTGGGCGACGCGCTGGGCGCACCGGCGGAGAATCTCCGCCCCTCCGAGATCCGCCGGCGCTGGGGCCGCATCGAGGGCTTCGTGAGTGAGGACCCGGCGGGCACGGACGACACCGAGTACGCGATCTTCTCGGGGCTCCTGCTCGCCCGGCACGGTTCGGCGCTGACCGTCTCCCACGTGGAGCGGGCCTGGCACCACTGGATCGCCGATCTGGACGAGGGGCCGTTCCGCGGGGCCGGATTCAGTGAGCGCGGCACCCTGGAGAATCTGCGCAGGGGCCTGGCCGCACCGATCTCGGCGCAGCACCGGCACGCCTGGAGCGACGGTCTCGCCATGCGGGCGGCGCCGTTCGGGGTGTTCGCAGCGGGCAGGCCGTCGGAGGCGGCCCGGCTGGTGGCGGTGGACGGCGGGGTGAGCCACGACGGGGAGGGCATCTACGGCGGACAGGCGGTCGCGGCCGGGGTGGCCGCCGCGATGGTGGGGTCCGGGCTCGCGTCCGTGATCGCCGCCGCGCTGTCCGTCGTGCCGATGGACTCCTGGACGGCGCGGTCGCTGCGGCGCGCGGTGTCCGCCGCGCAGCGGTCGTATCCCGACCGGCTGACGATGGAGCGTGCGGTGCGTTCCGCGGTGGTGATCGGCGGGTATCCGTGGACGGATCTGGCGCCCGAGGCGGTGGGCCTGGCCTTCGGCGCGTTCACCGCGGCGCGCGGCGACTTCCGTACGGCGGTGCTGACGGCCGTCAACATGGGCCGCGACGCGGACACCACGGCCGCGGTGGCGGGGGCCCTGGCCGGGGCGCTGAACGGGGCGTCGGCGATCCCGCAGGACTGGGGCGCGGCGATCGGCCCGGTACGCGGCAGTTGTCTGCCGTCGATGCGGGGCTACCACGTACTGGACATCGCCGGACTCCTGACCCCGGACGAGGCGGACGAGGCGGACGAGGCGCCCCAGACGCACCCCTTCGGCACGACCCGGCCCACCGGCGAACAGGGAACACGACGATGACGACAGCCCAGCCCTCGGCATCTCCCCGGCCGGTGCCCGTGGACGTACCCCGGACGAAGGGCGCGCCCGGGCGGCGGGCCCGGATCGAAGGGCTGCTGCTCGGCCTGGCGGCGGGGGACGCGGCGGGCTGGCCCGCGGCGCGGCACCGGGCGGCCCGGATGCCGGAGTGGACGCGCCGGCTGACCCGCGAGCTCGACACCTTCGCCGAGCAGAACGCCACGACCACGCTGCCTGTCCCGATCGCCCTGAACCAGCCGCCCGAACCGCTCCGGCTCGGGCCGTCCGACGATGCCGAGTGGGCCGCCTTCGCGGCCCGTACCGTGCTGGCCGCCGCGGCCGACCGCGGGCTCGGGCTCTCCGGCGAGCGCCGGATGCGCGATGCCATCGACCGCGCCTGGAACGCCCTGGCCGCGAAGGTCGCCGAGGCGGGCGCCCGTGCGCCCGAGGTCGAGGCCGCCGTACTCCCCCTCCGGGCCCGGATCTCCGTACGGGCCGGGCTCGGCAATCTGGCCGCCGGGCTGCGTCCCCCCGCCACCGGGCACGACAACCCGCACTACTTCGACGACGCCGCCTGCGTACGCGCCGCCGTCCTCGCGGTCGTCCATCCCGGCGACCCGGCCGCCGCTGCCGCGCTCGCCGAGTTCGACGCCCGGTACACCCAGGACGGTGACGGGGTGCACGGCGCCCGTGCCATCGCCGCCGCGATCGCCGAGGCCCTCGGGGGGTCCGACGTCGACACCGTGGTGGACGCGGCGCTCGCCGAGCTCCCCGAGGGCACCGAGATCGCCCGCAACGCCGCGCACGCCGTCCGGATCGCCCGGGAGTTCGCCGGCGAGCCGGCGGGCGCGTTCGCCCTGGTCCCCGTGCTGGAGCACCAGATCGTCGACCACGTCTACAGCTACGGGATCGCCGCGGCCGAGACCGTGCCGGTCGCCCTCGCCCTGACCACCGCTGCTCGGGGCGAGCTGGCGCAGGCGGTCCCCTCGGCAGCCTGCCTCTCGCGGGTCGCGGACTCCGCTCCCGCTCTCGCCGGGGCACTGACCGGCGCACTCGGTGGAAGCGCCACCGTGCCCGCGGGCTGGCGCGAGGCGTGCCGCACGCTCGCGGGGTGTGCGCTCCCCCGTTTCGCGGGCACCGATCTCATCGAACTCGCCGGACTCCTGGCAGACACGGAACCGGCCACCCCGGGTGGACAATTCCGACATGACGCCCACAACATCCACGACATCCACCGCACCCACCACCCTGACCCTCGATGAACGGATCACCGGCGCGCTCGTCGGCGCCGCCGTCGGCGACGCGCTCGGCGGCCCGGTCGAGGGCTGGACCCCGGAACAGATCGCCGAACGCCACGGTGGCCGGATCAACGGCATCGTGGGCCCCTGGTACGGCGAGGACTGGCGCACCGCCCGCCCCATCGCTCCGTACCACAAGGGCGACGGGCACATCACCGACGACACCTTGATGACCCACGCTCTGGTACGGGTCTACGACACCGTGCGCGACCACCTCGACGCGTACTCCGTCGCGGACCACCTCGTACCGGACCTGATCTCCAACCCCCGCTGGATTCCGGAGCTGGAGGCCGAGGCGCTCCCCCTCCAGCGGATCTTCCTCGCCGAGAAGTGGATCGTGGCGCGGCTGCACTACGGGCACGTCGACCCGCGCGAGGCGGGCTCCGGAAACATCGTCAACTGCGGGGCCGCGATGTACATGGCGCCCGCCGGGCTGGTCAACGCCGCCCACCCCGAGGCCGCGTACGCCGAGGCGCTGGACATCGCGGGCGCGCACCAGTCCTCGTACGGTCGGGAGGCGGCCGGAGTCTTCGCGGCGGCCGTCGCCGCCGCGTGCGCGCCGGGCGCCACCCCGTCCACCGTCGTCGACGCCTGCCTGGCGCTCGCCAAGGACGGGACACGCGCGGCGATCGAGGCGGTGTGCGAAGCCGCCGCCGGACACAGCGACTTCGAGTCCGCGCTGGTCCCCCTGCGGACCGCGGTCGCCCCCTTCGACACGGTGGGCCCGGACTACCGCGCCCCCTCCCTCGGCGCCCGCCGCCCCTCCCGGCTGCACGCCATCGAGGAGCTGCCGATCGCGCTCGGCATGCTGCTCGTGGCCGACGGCGACTACCGGCACGCGGTCCTCGGCTCGGTCAACTACGGTCGCGACTGCGATTCCATCGCCACCATGAGCGGCGCGCTGGCGGGCGCGCTCCACGGCGAACGGCCCATCCCCGCCGCCTGGGTGAAGACGGTCGCCGAGGCCAGCCGCCTCGATCTGCACACCCCCGCCAGGACCCTGACCGGAGTCGCCCGGGAGATCTTCGTACGGGACACCGCCCGGCGCCGCGCACACGAGTCGGCCTTCGCGACCCTGGCCGGCTCCCGGTGAACGTACGCGTGACCTGGGTGCAGCCCGAGGACCTGGTCGGACACGAACTGCGCCAGGCGGCCCAGGACGGCCGGGACGCGCGGGACATCGAGCGCCGCTGGTACGAGGCGGGCGGCGCCCCCGCCCCCGAACGCGCCGGTGCGTCGGAACCCCCCGCGCCGCCCCGCCTGCGCGCACTCGCCGAGCGGCTGCTCGACGAACTGGCCGAGCTCACCTCACCATGGGCCGATGACGAACCGACCGGGCTGTCGGCGATCCGGGCGTCCTGCCCGCGCTGGCCCGCCCCCCGCGCGGAGCGTGCCCTCGTCGAGCCCGACCGGCTGCACGCCGCCTGGCTGGGCCGGGCCGCGGGCTGCCTGCTCGGCAAGCCCGTCGAGAAACTGCCGCTCGCCGGTATCCGCGCCCTGGCCGGCGCAGCCGGGAACTGGCCGCTCACCACCTGGTTCACCGCGAAGGGTCTGCCGCCCGAGCTGCTGTCCGCGTACCCGTGGAACCGCCGGTCCGCTCCCACCTCCCTCGCCGAGAACATCGACGGCATGCCCGAGGACGACGACCTCAACCACCCCCTGCTCACCCTGCTGTTGCTGCAACGTCACGGGCGCTCCTTCACCACGGCCGACCTCGGCCGGCTGTGGCTCGACGAAGTCCCGGCGGGCCGCGTCTTCACCGCCGAGCGGGTCGCGTACCGCAATCTGCTCGACGGCGTGGAACCGCCGGTCACCGCCCGGTACCGCAACCCGTTCCGGGAGTGGATCGGTGCCCAGATCCGCGCCGACGTGCACGGCTGGACCCACCCCGGCGACCCGGCCGCCGCCGCCGCACAGGCGCACCGGGACGCCGCGCTCACCCACACCGCCAACGGGGTGTACGGGGCCATGTTCACGGCCGCCGCCCTCGCCGAGGCGGCCGGGGGCGAGACCGACGTGCACGGCTGCCTGGCGGTGGGACTACGGGTGGTGCCGCCCCGCTCCCGGTACGCGCGCGCGGTGCGCCTCGGCATCGAAGCGGCCCGCGCCGAACCGGACTTCGACCAGGTCGTCGACCGGCTCCACGCCACCTACGCGGACACCCACCACTGGGTGCACGTGCTGCCCAACGCCGCGCTGCTGGCCGCGGCCCTCACCCACGCCGACGGGGACTTCGGCCGTTCCATCGGGTGTGCGGTGTCCGGCGGCTGGGACACCGACTCGAACGGCGCCACCGCCGGTTCGCTCGCGGGACTCCTGGCCGGGCGGCCCACCGCGCTCCCCGCCGACTGGACCGCCCCGCTCAAGAACCGCCTCGCCACGTCCGTCCCGGGTTTCGACTCCATCGGCTTCGACACGCTCGCTGATCTGACCTACCAGGAGGTACTGCGCCCATGACCGGTATCGCGGTGCTCGGCAGCACCAATATGGACCTAGTGGCCTACGTCGCACGGGCTCCCGGGCGCGGTGAGACCGTGACCGGAAGGGAGTTCCGGACGATTCCCGGCGGCAAGGGCGCCAACCAGGCCGTCGCCGCCGCGCGGGCGGGCGGTGAGGTGGTGATGATCGGCGCGGTCGGCGACGACGCGTACGGGGCCGCGCTCCGCGCCGGCCTGGAGCACTCGGGGGTCTGCACCGATCTCCTGCACACCGCGGAGGGACCCAGCGGCACCGCCCACATCGTCGTGGACGACGAGGGCGGCAACGCGATCGTGGTGATCCCCGGCGCCAACGGCACCATGACCGCGCTCGGCCCCGGCGAGAGGGCCGCCATCGCCGCCGCCGACCTGCTGCTCCTCCAGCTCGAACTCCCGCTGTCCGCAGTGGTCGAGGGCGCCAGGGCGGCCCGTGCCCAGGGCGTACGGACGATCCTCACGCCCTCCCCCGTGCAACTTCTCCCGGACGAACTCCTCGACTGCGTAGACCTGTTGATCCCCAACGAGCACGAGGCCGCCGCACTCGCCGGTGTCTCCGAGCCGCAGTCCGCGGCCGAGGTGCTGCTCCGCCACGTCCCGGAGGTCGTCATCACCCTCGGTGCGAAGGGCTGCCTGTACGCGGCCCGGGGCAGCGAGCCCCTGCACCTCCCCGCCCCGGGTGTCACGGCCGTCGACACCACCGGCGCCGGGGACACCTTCGTCGGCACCCTGGCCGTGGCGCTCGGCGAGGGCAGGCCCGTACCGGAGGCGCTGGTCCGGGCCTCGTCGGCCGCGGCCCTCTGCGTGCAGAAGCCGGGCGCATCGACCTCCATGCCGTACCGCAGCGAGATCGATGCCGCATGAGCACTCCTGCGACCACACCCCTCGCCGGCCTGCGCGTCCTGGACCTCGCGACGCTCTTCGCAGGCCCTCTCGCGGCCACCATGCTCGGTGACTTCGGCGCCGAGGTGATCAAGGTCGAACATCCGCTCAGGCCCGACCCCTCGCGCGGGCACGGCCCGGCGAAGGACGGCATCGGCCTGTGGTGGAAGCTCCTCGGCCGCAACAAGCGCAATCTCACCCTCGACCTGTCCAGCCCGGGCGGCCGTGACGTCCTGCTGAAGCTGGCCGCGGAGAGCGACGTCGTCATCGAGAACTTCCGGCCCGGCACCCTGGAACGCTGGGGCGTCGGCCCGGCGGAACTGCACGCGGTGAACCCGCGCCTGGTCCTGGCGAGAGTCACCGGCTTCGGCCAGTTCGGTCCGTACTCCCACCGTCCCGGCTTCGGCACGCTCGCGGAGGCGATGAGCGGCTTCGCGGCGATCACCGGCGAACCGGACGGCCCGCCGACCCTGCCGCCGTTCGGCCTCGCCGACTCGATCGCCGCGCTCGCCACCGCGTACGCCGTGATGACGGCGCTCGCCGGACGGGACCGGACCGGACAGGGCCAGATCGTCGACATGGCGATCATCGAGCCGATCCTGACGGTCCTGGGCCCTCAGCCGCTCTGGTACGACCAGCTCGGCTACGTACAGGAGCGCACCGGCAACCGCTCCCGCAACAACGCCCCGCGCAACACCTACCGCACGTCCGATGGCCACTGGGTCGCGGTCTCCACCTCGGCCCAGTCGATCGCCGAGCGCGTGATGCGCCTGGTGGGCCGCCCCGAACTGATCGACGAGCCGTGGTTCGCCGCCGGGACGACCCGCGCCGAGCACACCGAGGAACTGGACGAGGCGGTCGGCAACTGGATCGCCCGGCACACCCGCGAGGACGCGGTCTCCGCGTTCGAGAAGGCGGAGGCGGCCATCGCCCCCATCCATGACGTACGGGATGTGATGGAGGACCCGCAGTACCGGGCCCTCGACTCGATCACCGAGGTCGACGACCCCGAGCTGGGCCCGCTGCGCATGCAGAACGTCCTGTTCCGCCTCTCGGAGACGCCCGGTTCGATCCGCTGGGCCGGCCGCCCGCACGGAGCGGACACCGAGGAGATCCTCGATGAACTCGGCCTCTCGGCACCACAGATCGCGGCCCTGCGCTCGGAGGGCGCCCTGTGACCACCGCGGTACCCCTGACCTGGCTGTACGTCCCCGGTGACCGGCCGGAGGTGGTGAACAAGGCCCTCGGTTCGGGCGCGGACGTGGTCATCGTCGACCTGGAGGACGCGGTCGCTCCCGAGCGGAAGGAGTACGCGCGGACGGCCGTCGCCGAACTCCTCACCGAACCGGCGGCGGCGGACGCGGCACCGGTGCACGTCCGGGTCCACGGCGAGGACGACGTACGGGCCCTCGCGGGACTGCCGGGCCTCTCCGGGCTCCGGCTCCCCAAGATCACGCATGCCGCGAGCGTCCATCACCTGGCGGCGCTGGCACCGGGCGTCCCGCTCTACCCGCTCCTGGAGTCGGCGCTCGCCGTCGAGCACGCGTACACCATCGCCTCCGCCCATCACGCGGTGCGGGGCATCGCACTGGGTGAGGCGGACCTCCGGGCGGACCTGGGGGTACGGGACGACGCCGGGCTCGACTGGTCGCGCAGCCGGATCGTGGTCGCGGCGCGTGCGGCCGGGCTCGTCCCGCCCGTCCAGTCGGTGTTCCCGGACGTCCGGGACCTGGACGGCCTGTGGTCGTCGTGCGCCCGCGGCCGGTCCCTGGGGCTGTGGGGCCGGGCGGCGATCCACCCCCGCCAACTGCCGGTCATCGAGCGGGCGTTTCGGCCCACGGCGCAGGAGGTCGAGGCCGCCGAGGAGGTCGTGGCGGCGGCCCTGCTGGACGCGGGCGCGCAGGCGCTGCCGGACGGCAGATTCGTGGACGCGGCGGTGGTCGCCTCCGCGCGGCGGACCCTGACGCTGGCCGGACGGGCATGAGAAAACGCCGTACGGGCTTGAGGACCAAGCCCGTACGGCGTTGCGGAAGGCGGGTGCGCCCGTGAGCGGTCAGCCCTTGCTGGCGGTCTCCGGAGCACCGTTCGTCCGGGGCTCGCCGGAGTCGTCCGTGGCATCCGTCGAGTCGGTGGAGTCGGTCGGGTCGGTCGGGTCGGTGACCTTGTCGGCATCAGCGGCATCAGCGGCGTCCGTGCCGGCGCCGGCGTCACTGCCGGCGTCGCCGTCCTTGGACAGCTCGACCCGGCCCCGGTCCTCGGGCTCGACGATCTCCTCGCGGCCCGGCCGTACCTTCGCCGAGATCACGATGTACGTCACGGCGAGCACGAAGACGATGATCGAGGTCCACACGTTGAGGCGGAGCCCCAGCACGTGGTGGGCCTCGTCGACCCGCATGTACTCGATCCAGGCACGGCCCGTGCAGTACGCCGCGACGTACAGCGCGAACGCCCGCCCGTGTCCGAGCTTGAACCGGCGGTCCGCCCAGATGACCAGCAGCGCGACGCCGATGCACCACAGCGACTCGTACAGGAAGGTCGGGTGGTAGGTGCCCTCGACCCGGTTCGGGCCCTCGCTGATCTTCAGCGCCCAGGGCACCTCGGTCGGCTTGCCGTAGAGCTCCTGGTTGAACCAGTTGCCCCAGCGGCCGATGGCCTGGGCGAGAGCGATACCGGGTGCGAGCGCGTCGGCCCAGGCGGGCAGCGGGATTCCGCGGCGACGGCAGCCGATCCAGGCACCGACCGCGCCGAGCGCGATCGCGCCCCAGATACCGAGGCCGCCTTCCCAGATCTTGAAGGCGTCGACCCAGTTCTCACCGTCACTGAAGTACAGCTGGTAATCGGTGATGACGTGGTAGAGCCTGCCGCCGACAAGTCCGAAGGGCACGGCCCAGACGGCGATGTCGGCAACTGTGCCGGCTTTACCGCCCCGGGCGACCCAGCGCTTGTTGCCGAACCAGACGGCGACGAAGACACCGATGATGATGCAGAACGCGTAGCCGCGAAGGGGGATCGGGCCGAGATCGATCACACCGGTCGACGGACTGGGAATGAAGGCAAGGTTCATGACGGGGTCGACGCTACCTTGCCGAGCGGGACGTACGGCAAGCCGTCCGGCAACTTCTGGGTAACGGGGCACCCCGTACGGCCCCGCCTTCCTCCCTCGTCAGGAGGCCGAAGGCGTCGGAGTGACCTTCGCCGGCTTCTTGCCCTTGTTGGCCTCGGCGACCCACTTCTTGAGATTCGCCTCCGAGATCTGCTGTCCGTCCTTGCTGGGAAAGATCGACTCGCCGTTGAGCAGGGCGGTCGGCGTGCCCTGGAATCCGCCGTTCTGGAAGGCCGTGTTGGACTTCTGGACCCAGGTGTCGTGCGTGCCGCCCTCCACACAGCTGCGGAAGGCCGGGGTGTCGAGGCCCTCGACCTTGCCCGCCAGCTCGATCAGCTTGCTGTTCTTGCCGAAGGCGTCGTCGGACTCGGCGGGCTGATTGGCGAAGAGCACGTCGTGGTACTCGGGGAACTTGCCGGCGTCCTGCGCGCAGCCCGCCGCGTTGGCGGCCCGCAGCGATCCGCTGCCGCCGAGGTTCCCGTCGATGATCGTGGCGAGGTGGTACTCGACCTTGATCTGGCCGCTGCTCTGCAGCTCGTGGATCGTCTCGCGGAAGGCGGTCTCGAACTGGGCGCAGACCGGGCAGCGGAAGTCCTCCCAGATCGTGAGCGTGGACGGCGCGTCGTCCGCCCCGACCTGGAGCGAGAGGCTGTCCTTGCCGGTCGCGCCCGAGGGCGCCACCGCGGGCCCCGCCCCACTGTCCTCGTCGTCCTTGCCCGCGTTGGCGGCGATCAGGCCCACCACGGCCGCCAGGCCCAGCACTCCCACCACCGCGCTCGCGACGATCAGCGTGCGCCGACGGCGCTCGCGCGCCCTCTCCCGCTCACGCTGCTGGCCGAGCCGGTCGCGCGCGGCCCTGTTTCCCTCACGGTTCTCGCTCACACCCGCAGCAACGAACCGGGGAGGCACGGGCGTGCCTCCCCGGTCCAGGTCCACCCGTACGGGTTACTCCCGGTGTCAGCGCTTTCGAACGCCTTCGGCCAGTTCGCCCGCCAGCGCGCGGACCGCTTCCAGACCGGCTGCCTCGTCGGGGGCGTCCAGCATCCGCTTGACGAAGGCCGAGCCGACGATCACGCCGTCCGCGAAGCCTGCGACCTCGCGGGCCTGCTCGGCGTTGGAGACGCCGAGCCCCACACAGACCGGCAGGTCCGTGGTGGCGCGGGTACGCCGCACCAGGTCCTGGGCCTGCTCGCCGACCGACACGCGGGTGCCGGTGACCCCCATGAGCGAGGCCGCGTAGACGAAGCCGGAGCCCGCCGCCGTGATGGTGGCGAGGCGCTTGTCCTGACTGCTCGGCGCGACGACGAACACCGTCGCGAGGCCGTGCTTGGCCGCGTGCTCACGCCATACCGCGGACTCCTGGACCGGCAGGTCGGGCAGGATGCACCCGGCGCCGCCCGCCGCGGCGAGCTCGGCGGTGAAGCGTTCGATGCCGTATCGGTCGATCGGGTTCCAGTACGTCATGACGAGGACCGGGATGCCGGTCGCCTCGTACGCCTCGCGGACCGTGCGCATCACGTCGGCGATCCTGACGCCGCCGCGCAGCGCGATGTCGTCGGCGGTCTGGATGACCGGTCCGTCGAGCACCGGGTCGCTGTGCGGGAGGCCGATCTCGACGATGTCCGCGCCTCCGGCGACGACCGCCTTGACCGCGGCGATGCCACCGTCCACGGTCGGGAATCCGGCGGGCAGGTACGCGATGAGCGCCGCTCTGTCCTCCGACCTGGCCTTCGCCAGTGTCGTGCTGAGCAGTTCCGTGTTCCCGCCGTGGTCGCTCACTTGTCCCCCTCCGCGTCGTACAGCCCGAAGTACCGCGCCGCCGTGTCCATGTCCTTGTCGCCGCGGCCGGACAGGTTGATGAGGATCAGCCCGTCCTTGCCGAGCTCCTGTCCGAGGTCCAGGGCCCCCGCCAGCGCATGTGCGCTCTCGATGGCCGGGATGATGCCCTCGGTGCGGGAGAGCAGGCGCAGCGCCCGCATGGCGGCGTCGTCGGTGACGGCGCGGTACTCGGCGCGGCCGAGGTCCTTCAGGTAGGCGTGCTCCGGGCCGATGCCCGGGTAGTCGAGTCCGGCCGAGATCGAGTACGGCTCGGTGATCTGGCCCTCGTCGTCCTGGAGGACGTAGGACCGCGACCCGTGCAGGATGCCGGGCTCGCCCGCGGTCAGCGTCGCCGCGTGCTCACCGGTCTCCACACCGTGTCCGGCCGGCTCGCAGCCGACCAGACGGACCCCGGCGTCGGGGATGAAGGCGTGGAAGAGGCCGATGGCGTTGGAGCCGCCGCCGACACAGGCGACCGCCGCGTCCGGCAGCCGGCCGGCCCGCTCCAGGAGCTGCCGCCTGGCCTCGACGCCGATCACCCGGTGGAAGTCGCGGACCATCGCCGGGAACGGGTGCGGGCCCGCGACGGTGCCGAAGAGGTAGTGCGTACGGTCCACATTGGCGACCCAGTCACGGAACGCCTCGTTGATGGCGTCCTTGAGCGTCCTGGAACCGGACTTCACCGCGATGACCTCGGCGCCGAGCATCCGCATCCGCGCCACGTTCAGCGCCTGGCGCTCGGTGTCGATCTCGCCCATGTAGATGGTGCAGTCGAGCCCGAAGAGCGCGCAGGCGGTCGCCGTGGCGACGCCGTGCTGGCCCGCGCCCGTCTCGGCGATGACCCGGGTCTTGCCCATGCGCTTGGTGAGCAGCGCCTGGCCCAGCACGTTGTTGATCTTGTGCGAGCCGGTGTGGTTCAGGTCCTCGCGCTTGAGGAAGACCCGTGCGCCGCCCGCGTGCTCGGCGAAGCGCGGAACCTCGGTCAGCGCGCTGGGCCGTCCGGTGTAGTTGACCATGAGCTCGTTGAGCTCGGCGGCGAAGTTCGGATCGCTCTTCGCCTTGTCGTACTCGACGGCGACCTCGTCCACCGCGGCGACGAGCGCCTCCGGGATGAACGTGCCACCGAACGCGCCGAAATAGCCCTCTGCGCTGGGGATCAGACCCTCGGGGTCCGGAATGAAGAAGTCGGACGACATGCGACATGCTCCTCGACATTGCGACGGGTGGTTTCACCGTATGCGCCGTGAGCGGAGCGCCACGCCCACCGGGGTGCGGTCGGGGTGGTGCGGTCGTGCGGGTCCCCCGTCTGCGACGAGGGGTGACGGCCGGGGCTCGCTACGACGCGGACCCCGTGCGCCATCGCATGCCGTTGACCTGTCCGGGCTCGTCGCCGATCACGTACCGCACACGCCGGCCGTGCACGCGCCTGGCGGGGGCGCGGCAGCCGCGGGGGCGGCAGCCGCGCGCCAGCGGCGCGTGCGGGACCCGGGCCGTCGCCCCGGCGGGGCGCAGGCCCGGCCGGACGCGGCGGACGGAACGGTCGGCGGACACCGGGAGGGTCAGCCCCGTCCGTGCCGGAGTGCCGGGTGGGCCCCCGCGGCGACCAGGTCGGCGACGGCGGCCCGCGGGTCGCGGCCGGTGACCAGGGACTCACCGACGAGCACCGCGTCGGCGCCCGCGTTGGCGTAGGCGATCAGGTCGTGCGGGCCGCGGACTCCGGACTCGGCGACCTTGACGATGTGGTCGGGGATCTCGGGGGCGACGCGCTCGAAGGTGGAGCGGTCGACCTTGAGGTCCTTCAGGTTGCGCGCGTTGACACCGATGATCTTCGCGCCGGCGTCGACTGCACGCTCCGCCTCCTCCTCGTCGTGCGCCTCGACGAGCGGCGTCAGTCCGATCGACTCGGCGCGCTCGATCAGCGAGACCAGGGCCTCCTGGTCGAGGGCGGCGACGATCAGCAGGGCGAGGTCGGCGCCGTAGGCGCGGGCCTCCCACAGCTGGTACGAGGTGACGATGAAGTCCTTGCGGAGGATCGGGATGTCGACCTTCGCGCGGACGGCCTCCAGGTCCGCGAGCGAGCCGCCGAAGCGGCGCTCCTCGGTGAGGACGGAGATGACGGACGCGCCGCCGGCCTCGTAGTCCGCGGCGAGCGCGGCGGGGTCGGCGATCGCGGCCAGGGCCCCCTTGGAGGGGCTGGAACGCTTGACCTCGCAGATGACGGTCACGCCCTCGCCGCGCAGTGCGGCGACCCCGTCCTTCGCCGCGGGAGCGCGGGCCGCGCGCTCCTTGAGCTCGTCGAGGCTGACGCGCGTCTGCCGCTCCGCGAGGTCGGCGCGAACGCCTTCGATGATCTCGTCGAGCACACTCACGCGAGCGGCCCCCTTCCGGAACGGTGATGACGGTGATGAGAGAACAGGATCAGCCATACCGATGGTATCCGCAGGAGGCCGTTGGGTCCTCATCGTGCCGGCACGCGTCCCACTACCTGGGCATTCATGGCGCCAGGGCTGATCCGAACGGCAGGTTCCGGACGACCGCGAAGATCAGCAGCAGCGCGCCGACACCCCACCAGTACGCCGGGGCGAGCGCGATGCGCAGGGGCTCTCCCCGGCTCGCGCGGACCGTGCACAGCACCCAGACGACGGCGAAGGCGGCGTAACCGACGACGGCCACCGCGTTCGCGCCGAGCGCGGTCGCGAGGTCGCCGTGCGCGACGGCGTGGGCGCTGCGAAGTCCGCCGCAGCCGGGGCAGAGCACTCCGGTGAGCTGGAGCAGCGGGCAGACCGGGTAGTGGCCCGGCTCGTTCGGGTCGACCGTGCCCACGTAACCGAAGGCTCCGACGACGAGGGCCAGCACGCCGACGGGCGTGGCGAGCCGCCTGAGCCGGGAGGCGGGCACAGGGGCGGGTGCGTACGGCGGTGGCCCGGCCGGGGGCGGGGCGGCGTCTTGTGCTGGCGAGGCGTCCACCCGGTGATTGTCCCCGTTCATGCGGAAAGGCGCAGCCCGGGCCGGGCTGCGCCTCGCGTGGTGTTTCCGGTGGCCGGAGGTCAGGAGGTCTGGGCCTGTCCCGCCTGCGCCCTGGCCTGCGCCATTTCCGTCGACTCCTTCGGCATACCGAGACCGGCGGCCCTCATGGCGAGACCGACGATCCCGCCGATGAAGACGACGGCGATGCCGGCCCAGAAGCCGAGCGGGTTGGCCGCGACCATGAAGACGCCTGCGACACAGAAGCCGATGAACGCGATGATGACACCGGTCCAGGCGGCCGGGGTGTGTCCGTGGCTGGTGCCCGCCATGAGTTGCTCCTCGTTGGTGTTGCGCTGAAGGTATCGCTGTACGGAAAGCTCGGTCCCATTGTCCCGTACGTGCCGGTAGGACGTGAGCTGGGGGTCATGCCTCGCGCGTCGGGTCCTCGCCGCGGTCCAGGGCCTTCCACAGGTCCTCGGGCCGGTCGGGGTCCGGGGCGGCGGCTGCCGCCTTGCGGGGGCGGGGGGTGCCGTCGCGCTCGTACCGTCCCGACATGGTGGGCCAGCGGCTTCCGTAGCGCAGGGCGAGCAGCCCCGCGAGGAGGATCAGCAGCCCGCCGACGGCCGTGACGTACGGCCAGGCGGTGTGGGTCAGGGCGTCGATGGTGGCCGAGGTGTTGCCGGTGGTCTGCGCGGCCTTCTCGTCGAGTGCCGCGCTGTCCGACGCGCCGAACCCGGCGCTCAGACCGGCGCCCAGGCCGCTGAGGGCCAGGAGTCCGGCGACGAGCACTCGGCTGCCGCTCCGGACGGCGAACACGGCGACCAGGGCGGCCAGCGCGACGATGGCGAGGGCCGCGGGGAGCCCCGTGACGTCCTGGCCGTCGGCCGTCAGGGGCAGGGTCCCGCCGCCGACGGCGGCCTCGCCCTCGGCCCACGTCTGTCCGGACGCGAGCAGTACGACGGTCGCGCCTGCCGCCCCGAGCAGCAGGGCGGCGGCCAGGCTTCGGCGGCTCCCCGCGCTGTCGGGCGCGGTGGCGGCTCGGGCACGGGTCTGGGGTACGGGCACAGCACTCACGTACCCCACTATCCCTTACGTCCTCAGAGGGCGTGGAGGCGGTTGGCCGTGTGGACGGCGCGGAGGACCGCGGCGGCCTTGTTGCGGCATTCGGTGTCCTCGGCGACCGGGTCGGAGTCGGCGACGACGCCCGCTCCGGCCTGGACGTACGCGGTGCCGTCGCGGAGCAGGGCGGTGCGGATGGCGATCGCGGTGTCGGAGTCGCCCGCGAAGTCGAGATAGCCGACGCAGCCTCCGTACAGACCGCGCCGGGTCGGTTCGAGCTCCTCGATGATCTGCATCGCGCGCGGCTTGGGCGCTCCTGAGAGGGTGCCCGCCGGGAAGCAGGCGGTGAGGACGTCGAACGCGGTGCGGTCCTCGGCGACGCGGCCGGTGACGGTGGAGACGATGTGCATCACGTGCGAGTACCGCTCGACGGACATGAAGTCGACGACCTCGACGCTGCCGGGTTCGCAGACCCGCCCCAGGTCGTTGCGGCCGAGGTCGACGAGCATCAGGTGCTCGGCGCGCTCCTTGGGGTCGGCGAGGAGTTCGTCCGCGAGCGCCTGGTCCTCCTGCGGGGTGGCGCCGCGGTGCCGGGTGCCCGCGATGGGGTGGACCATGGCCCGCCCGTCCTCGACCTTGACCAGGGCTTCGGGGCTGGAGCCGACGACGTCGAAGCCGTCGAAGCGGAAGAGGTACATGTAGGGCGAGGGATTGGTGGCGCGGAGCACCCGGTAGACGTCCAGGGCGCTCGCCGTGCACGGGGTCTCGAAGCGCTGGGAGGGCACCACCTGGAAGGCTTCGCCGGCCCTGATGCGCTCCTTGATGTCCTCGACCGCGTCCTGGTAGGCCGGGCCGCCCCAGAGGGCGGTGTACGGCGGGAGCTCGGAGGGCGGCAGTGCGGCGGGGGCGTTCTCGACGGGGCGGCGGAGGTCCTGTTCCATGGCGTCGAGCCTGGCCACGGCGTCCGTGTACGCCTCGTCGACACCGGTCTGCAGGTCGTTGTGGTTGATCGCGTTGGCGATCAGGAGGACCGTGCCGTCCCAGTGGTCGAGAACGGCGAGGTCCGAGGTGAGCAGCATGGTGAGCTCGGGAAGCCCGAGATCGTCGCCGCCGTGCTCCTCGATCCGCTCGAGGCGGCGCACGACGTCGTAGCCCAGGTAGCCGACCATGCCGCCGGTGAACGGGGGCAGCTTCTCGTCGGCGGCCAGGTCGCGCGGGGTGTGGAGCGTCTCGATGGTGGCGCGCAGGGCGTGCAGCGGGTCGCCGTCGGCGGGGACTCCGACGGGCGGCGTGCCGAGCCAGTGGGCCTCTCCGTCGCGGGCGGTCAGGGTGGCGGCGCTGCGGACGCCGATGAAGGAGTAGCGGGACCAGGTCCGGCCGTTCTCCGCGGATTCGAGGAGGAAGGTGCCGGTGCGTTCGGCCGCGAGCTTGCGGTAGAGCCCGACCGGGGTGTCGCCGTCCGCGAGGAGCCGGCGGCTGACGGGGATGACGCGCCGGTCGACGGCCAGCTTGCGGAAGGTCTCAAGATCCATGGCCGGTGACCTTACTGCGCGAGGGGGAGGACGTCGGCGTCGAAACAGGTGCGGTCGCCCGTGTGGCAGGCGGCGCCCGTCTGGTCCACGCGGACGAGGACGGTGTCGGCGTCGCAGTCGAGGGCGACGGACCTGACCTGCTGGATGTGGCCGGAGGTGTCGCCCTTCACCCAGTACTCCTGGCGGCTGCGGGACCAGTAGGTGCAGCGGCCCGTGGTGAGGGTGCGGTGCAGCGCCTCGTCGTCCATCCAGCCGAGCATCAGTACCTCGCCCGTGTCGTACTGCTGGGCGATGGCCGGGACCAGTCCGTCGGCGCCACGCTTGAGGCGGGCGGCGATGGCGGGGTCGAGGTTGCTGGCGGGCGTGCCGGGCGACGGCGTGCCGGGGGTGGGCGTGCTGGTCATGTGGCCATTGTGCCGTGACGGGGAGGGCCGTCCGGGCGGGCGTCCACTGGGCGGACCGCGGGGCACGGTCGTACGCTGGCGAATATGTCGACCCATGCGAAACGTGAACGTCTTCTGTTCGCCGACCTGTTGGAGGCGGCGGGCCCCGATGCGCCTACTCTCTGCGACGGCTGGCGTACCCGTGACCTGGCCGCTCATGTGGTGGTGCGCGAGCGCCGTCCGGACGCGGCGGGCGGGGTTGTGCTGGGAGCACTCAAGAACCGGCTGGAGCGGGTGCAGGCCGAATTCGCCGCGAAGCCGTACGAGGAGCTGATCCAGCTCATCCGTACGGGTCCCCCGCGCATGTCCCCGTTCGCCCTCAAGCAGGTGGACGAGGCGGCCAACACCGTCGAGTTCTACGTCCACGCGGAGGATGTCCGCCGGGCCCAGCCGGACTGGTCGCCGCGCGAGGTGGACCCGGTCTTCGCCGATGTGCTGTGGTCGCGCCTGGAACGGACGGCCCGTCTGGTGGGCCGCCGGTCCCCGGTCGGCCTTGTGCTGCGCCGCCCGGACGGCCAGACCGCGGTCGCCCACAAGGGCTCCCCGGTGGTGACGGTCACTGGCGAGCCGGGGGAGCTGCTGATGTACGTGTTCGGGCGCCAGGACACGGCGAAGGTGGGCCTGGAGGGCGACGAGGACACCGTGGCCAGGCTGCAGCTGTCGCAGCTCGGCATGTAGGGCGCGGGGCCGCCCGTCCCGGTGCGGGTTCTCGGCGCGGCGGAGGGCGGCGACGGCCAGGCCGGCGGCGCCTCCCGCCGCGCCGGGAACCGCTGAGGCCACGAGGACGGGGCCGGTGCCCGGGCGGCGCCGGCCGCCCTCGTGACGGGCAGCCGGAAGACGTGCCTGTCCGTATCGCGCACGCTTTACCGCGCGAAGAACGCTGTGCGGTTCCGGCGGGCGACCGGTTCCTGCCGGCGCGAGCCCAGCAGTCCCAGCACGAAGCCGACGGGGATCGTCACCAGGCCCGGGGTCTGGAGCGGGAACAAGCGGAAGTCCCACTCCGGGAAGAGCGCGACGGGCGTACCCGAGACGGCGGGCGACAGCGTCATCAGGACGAGGATCAGCGGCAGAGTCCCGTACACGATCCAGCGCACCCCCCGGGCGGTGAAGTCCGGCCGGAAGAGGGCGTACAGCAGCACGGGCGGCAGGATCGAGGCCGCCGCTGCGAAGGAGAGGGAGAGCAGCACCTGGGGGTTGCGGTCCTGGGTGTACGTCGATGCCAGGACGCCGAGTGCGCCGATCGCGACGACGGTCCAGCGGGCCCGGCGGATCTCCCTGCGGGACGCCTTTCCGGCGCCCTGGGCGCCGGACCGCACCGCGAAGTCGCGGGCGAGCGACGAGGCGGCTGCCAGGGTGATGCCCGCGACGGCGGCCAGGGTGGTGGCGAAGGCGGCACAGGCGACGAGGGCGAAGAGCGGGCTGTGCCTGGGTCCGTCGGCGCCCGGGTCGAGGGCGCCGGTGACCAGGAGCAGGGCGGTGTTGCCCGCCGGGTCGGCGGCGCGCAGGACGCCGTGGCCGAGCAGGGCCGATGCGCCGAGTCCGACGACGACGATCCCGGCGCACAGGAGGGCGACCGGGCCCACGGACCAGACGGCGGCGCGGCGCGCGGTGTAGGCGTCCCGCAGCGGATACAGCCGCATCATGATGTGCGGCATGCAGGCGGCGCCGAGGACGAGCGTGCACTGGAAGCCGACGAGGTCGAGGCCGCCGGCGAACCCGTGGCCGAACTGGAGCCCGGGGAGCGCGTAGGCCCCGCCCTGGCCGCTGCCGTTCCGCGCGGCCTCGAAGAGGGCGAACGGGGACCAGCCGTACCGGGCGAGTACGAGCCCCGCGAGCAGGGTGACGGCGGCCAGGACGACGCCGACCTTGAGGATCTGGATGTAGCCGGTCCCGCGCATGCCGCCGAACGCCGAGTAGCAGATCATCAGGGCGCCGCTGGCGACGGTGCAGCCGGTGAGCGCACCGTCCGGCAGCCCGAACATCGCGGTCATGACGTGTCCCGCGGTGGTGAGCTGCACCAGCAGGAGGGGCACGAGGACGACGAGGGTGGTGACGCCGAGCGCCCGGCGCACGGAGCGGTCGCCGAGCCGGTCGGCCAGGAAGTCGCCGAGGGTGAACACGCCCTTGCTGCGCATCCGTTCGGCGAGTACGCGCATCACGAGGACCAGCGAGGCGACCGTCGCGAGGGCGAACAGCACTCCGTCGAATCCGGCCAGCGCGACCGAGCCGGTGGTGGAGAGCAGGGTGGCGGCGGAGATGTAGTCCCCGGCGATGGCGAGCCCCCCGCCCACGGGGCCCAGGGCCGCACCGCCGCCCGCGTAGAAGTGCTCGGGGTCGTCCTGGTCGGCGGCGGCCAGACCGCACAGGAGCAGGGACACGGCGACGAACCCCAGGAAGATGACGACCGCGAGGGACCGCGCGTCGAACGCGCCGCTCATCGGTGGGGCTCCGGTGCCGGAGGCGTGGATGGTGTGGAGGAAGACATGCCGGTCACGGCACCAGCCGGCCGGGACGGGGTACAGCGGCCGGAGCCGGGTGGGGGCGTGGGGACAGGGTGCCGGGAGGAGGTCTGTGCGGGGGCACAGGCGGGCGCGCGGCGCGGGTGCGCGCCCGCCTGTGCCCCCGTCGGCGGACCCGGGCCGGGGCGACGCCCGATGGGGCCCTAGGCGCCGAGCAGGCGGCGGGCCGCCAGCGCCAGCGACACCTCCACCGCGTCGGACGGACGGGTCAGGCACCGGCCCGTCAGCTGCTCGAAGCGCCGCAGACGGTTGAGCACCGTGTTGCGGTGGCAGTACAGCCGGGCCCCCGCCCGCTGCGCCGAACCGTCGGAGTCGAGCCACGCGGTGAGCGTCTCGATGAGGACGTCGCGGTCCGCTGGATCGAGGCGGTCGAGCGGCCCCAGTACCCGGGCGGCCAGCGCCTTGCCGAGGCCCGGGGACGAGACGACGAGCGCGGTCGGCAGGTGCTCGTCGAGCAGGACGACACCGCCCGACGAGGGGCAGGACCGCAGTGCGGTCTCGGCGAGTCGGCGGGCGTCACCGAGTGCGGCGAGCCCGCTGACCACGGAGCTGATGCCGACCCGGGTCCCCGGCGCCGCGGTCAGCTCCGCGGCGACCGAGGCGAGTTCCTCTTGGCCGGGCGGGGCGGCGCCCTCCCCCTCCGACCGGCCGTGCGCCCCGGCCTCGGGAGCGACAACCTCGGGCGCCAGTGCCAGGATCGCGAACTCCGCTTCCTGGCCCGGGTGCCAGAGGGCGTCCGTGCCGGCGGGCAGCGTCAGCGGCTGCTCACCCGCGCCGTGCGGGGCGCGGCGCGCGGCGGCGACCGCGAGCACCGCGTACCGGCCGTCCACCGGAAGCCCCAGCATCGCCGCGGCATCCGGCAGGTCCGCGATCCGGGCCGTGCCGTCGAGCAGGGCCGCCGTCATCAGACGCTGCTGGTTCTCGCGCCGCCAGACCAGCCGGCGTTCGGCCTGCCGGTAGGCGTCCGCCACCACGGCGCAGTGCTCGTCGACGAAGTTCCAGACGTCGGCGGCGACATGGACGAGGAGCCGGACGTCCTCGGGATGGCGGCGCGCGGTCTCGTCGACCAGGTCCTGCCAGACCATCGCGCCGCCCATCCGGAAGGCGTGCAGCACCGCGTCGAGGGGCACACCCTGCTTGGCGCGGGCCTCGCCGATCCACCGGGAGGTCCGGTGGGCGGCCTCCCGGAACTCGCGGGGCTGGATGAGGGAACCGACGTTGTGCCGCAGGGAGTGGTGCACCTCCTGCCACACCTCGGCCGGTTCGTTCTCGATGGCGGTGCGGTACCCCGGTTCCTGCTCCCGCAGCGCCTCGACGAGCCGGTCCGTGAGCTCGGGGAGGCCCGCGATCAGCACCCGGGCGGCCCGGTGCAGTACGGCGATGGCCTCGCGGTCGGCCAGCGACCGGAAGCGGTGCGGCAACGGCGCTACGGGGGGCGGTCCGTGCAGCGCCCTGATCCGTGAACGTACGACCTGTGGCATGGCGGCCTCCACCGGGAATCGGCCGGCTCGTGGGCAGACCGGCTCCGGTGCACCCGGACCGGCCTTGGGCACGAGCACACCGAATGATCCTGACGCCCGCAGAATGGCATACCGCCCAGTCGGTACCTAGGGGTCTGCGGCGTTCTTATCATCACGGTCCTGCAACCTCCTGGACACATGCGCGTCCCCGGGCCCCGGAACGTCGCGCCCTACGGGCGGCCCAGCACCCTGGCGAGCTCGGTCCGGGACCTGATGCCCAGGGTGGCGAAGACGTTGCGCAGATGGTGATCGACCGTCCGGGGGCTGACGGAAAGACGTACCGCCACTTCCCGGTTGGTGGCGCCCTCGGCGACGTACCGGGCGATCCGCTGCTGCTGCGGCGTGAGCCCGGCGAGCGGCGCCGGTCCGGTGGCCTCCGGCACGTCCACCGCCTCCCCGGCCGCGCGGAGCTCTCCGGCGGCGCGGTCGGCCCAGGCGCGGGCCGAGCAGCGTTCGAAGGCGACCAGGGCGTCACGCAGGGGGCCCCGGGCCGCGCGGGTCTGCCGGCGGCGCCGCAGCCACTGCCCGTGGAGGAGCTGGGTGCGGGCGCGCTCGAAGTCGCCGCCCGCCCGGTCGTGGTGGGCCATGGCCTCCCCGTACCGGACGGCGGCCTCCTCCGGGGGCGCCAGCAGGGCCCGGCAGCGGGCCAGTTGGGCGGGGACCTGCGGGTCGGTGGTGCGCTCGGACCATGCGGCGAACTCCTCGACGGCCGCCGCCAGGCCGTCCGGCGACTCGTCCGCGCGGCCCGAGAGCACCGCGGCCTCGATGTAGCACGGTATGGCGAGCAGCCGGGTGGCGAAGTGGCCGCGCCTGGGGCCAGGGCCGACCAGCGGCGCCAGCCTGGCCGCCGCCTCGCCCGGCCGTCCGGCCGCCAGGTCGGCGCGGGCCACGGCCCAGGTCGCGAGGGTCGCCGCCTGGACGAGGCCGTGGGGCCCCGCACCGGCCAGGGCGGCGTCGCAGTGGGCGGCGCACGCCTCGGCAGGGCCCTCCACCGAAGCGGCGAGCGCCAGCACGGCGTGCAGATGGGCGGAGGAGTTGGGCTGGCCGGTACGGCGGGCCGCGTGCAGCCCCTCCAGGGCGTGCGCGCGGGCCCTGGCGTGGCGGCCGGCGCGCAGTTCCGCGTAGGCGAGGTGTTCCAGCGCCTGCGGCAGCAGCGCTTCGGGCCCGCGCGTACGGACGGCGGCGAGGGCCCGGGCACCGGCCCGGCACGCGTCCTCGACCTCGCCCAGTACCAGCGCCGATGCCCCGGCCCGCAGCAGCGCGACCGGGTCCTCGGCGGCGTCGGCGGAGTCGAGGCAGCCTCGCAGCAGGGCGTGGCCCTCGCCGGTACGCCCGCCGAGCATGGCGCACATCCCTGCGCGGTAGTGCGCCAGGGCCCGGTCCGGCGGGGAGCCGGGAATCCGGTTCATCGCGTCGAGGTAGGCGAGGGCGTCCCCCATCGCCCAGGCGGCCTCGGCCGCGCCGAGCAGGGCGTCGAGGGTGCGGCGCGGATCGTGCGCGGCGAGCAGCGCCGCCGCGGCGATGAGGGCCTCCCTGGCATCGGCTGCCGGTCCGTCGCGCAGGGCGAGCATGCCGCGTACGTAGGCGGCGAGACCACCGGCGGTGAGGGTGCCGCCGGCGCGGGCCGTGCCGTACGAGGAGGGGCCGCGGGCCGCGGGTGGCGCGCCGGTGCGGGCCAGCAGGGCGCGGGAGCGGGCCGCGTCGCCCGCGAGCCTGGCGTGTTCGGCCGCGGCGGCGAACCGTGCGGCGCGCAGCGCGTCGTCGGTGGAGAGCGTGGCGGACCGGGCGAGTGCGGCGGACCGTTCGGCGTGCGGGCGGGGGGCGACGGCCGCGGCCGCCAGCTGTCCGGCGAGCGCCGCGTCGGGGCCGGGCGCGGCGCAGGCCCGCTGGACGAGGGAGGGCAGGGGCGGTGCGCCGGGCCCGGCCAGCAGGGTGGCGAGCAGTTCGTGCACGGCCCGTCGTCTGGCCGGCGGCGCACGGTGCAGGACGGCCCGGCGCAGCAGCGGATGACTGAAGTGCAGTCGGCTGCCCGTCCGTTGGAGAATGCCCGTGATTCCGGCGGAGCCGAGGAGTACGTGGTCGAGAAAACCGGGGGCGAGCCCGGCCCCCGCACCCGCCCGCATGAGCAGCGCGGCGTCGGTCCCCGCGCCGTCCGGTTCGTGTTCCTCCGCCGCGGCGGCCAGCAGGAGGAGGGTTCGGGCGTCCGGCGCGAGGGCGTCGAGGTGGGCGGCGTGCGCGTCGAGGACTCCCTCGCCGCCGGGCAGCGGGTACGGCAGGGCGGTGCGCCCGGCGAGCTGGTCGGGCGTGAGGCGGCCGACGAGTCCGGCGAGCAGGCGCGGGTTCCCGGTGGCCTCCCGCAGCAGCTCGCTCCGTACGACCGGGTCGACACCTCCGGACTCCTCGGTGAGCCGGTCCAGCAGCGCGGCGGTCGCGTCGTCGTCGAGCGGGCCGAGCCGGAGCGCGGGCAGCCCGGCGAAACTGGTCTCGTCCTCGGCGCCGAGGACCACGGCGACCCTGCTGCCCGCACCGAGCCTGCGGGCCGCGAAGCCGAGCGCGGCCCGCGAGTCGGGGTCCCAGGCATGGGCGTCGTCGACGCAGACCAGGAGCGGCCGTTCGGCGCCGAGTCCTCTCAGCAGGTCGAGCAGGCCGCCCGGGGTGATGCCGGAGCGGAGTACCCGGTCGGCCTCGGCGGGCAGGACGCCGGGCGCCGAGCAGAGCAGGGCGTGCAGTCCGCTGTAGGGCAGCCGTTGCTCGGCGGGCGCCCCCGTCGCGTACAGCACCGGCCCCTCGCCGCGCGCGCGATGGGCGGCGGCGGTCCGTCCCAGGAGTGCGGTACGGCCGAGGCCGGGCGGCGATGTCAGTACGAGCGCACCGCCGTCACCCGCCCGTAGGCGCCCCAACAGGCTGTCCAGAATGGCGAGTTCACCGCTGCGGCCGTACAGCCGGAGCGGACTGTGCACGGTCGTGGATGAGGTCACGACCGTCACGTTACTTCTGCGTAAACAACCTCGGAAGGTGCCGGTCCGGATGTTCCGCGGGGACGGCCCGGTGCGGGGCAGTCTCCCAACGGAAGGCGCCGGACGCTGTGCGGCGGCACAGCACCGGCAGGGTGGCGGCGCAGCACCGATCGGGTGGCGGCACACGAAAGGGCCGGACCGGGGTGCACCGGTCCGGCCCTCCCTCATGCGCTAGGAGGTGTGCGGGCACGTGCCCCGGTACTCGGCGATCGTCAGGCTCGCCTGCGGCAGCGGGCAGAGGAACTGCTCGTACCGGGTGTCGTTGTCGATGAACCGCTTCAGCCACGAAATGCTGTACTTCGCGATCGTGGTGTTGGAGGAGTTCGGCGTGAAGTGCGAGGCGCCGCGCAGCTCCAGGTACGCCTTGTCGAGCGTGCTGGGCAGGGAGTTGTAGAACGGCTCGGAGTGCGAGCCGACCGATGCCACGGTGTCACCGTCCGCGCCGACGACCAGGGTGGGCGTCCGCACCTCCGGCCACGTCTTGTCGGTGTTCCAGCCGGTCAGCGGGATCGCCGCCTGAAGGGAGGGCCGGTCCTTGGCGGCCTCCAGGGTGCCGCCACCGCCCATGGAGTGGCCCATCACCCCGAGCCGGGAGCTGTCGATCCGGGTGCGGACCGAGCTCTGCTGCGTCAGGTAGTCCAGTGCGGCCAGGAGTTGGTCGCCACGGCTGGCGGGCTGGTCCGCCGTGGAGTTGGTGTCGATGGTGAAGACGACGAAGCCCTGGGAGGCGAGCCGCGGTCCGAGCCAGGCCATGCTGGACTGGTAGGCGGTGAAGCCGGGCGCGATGGCGACCGCGCCGAAGGTGCCGTCGGCGGTGGACGTCGGGTAGTAGATGGTGCCGCCGCCGAAGCCGCTCACCAGTGAGGAGACCGAGGTCTCCGAGACGGCGTACGAGCCGCGGCTCGCCTCGATGCTCGACACGGTCGGCGCGGGACCGCGCTGGTAGGGGTTGTCGGCGGCCTGGGCGCCGGCGGGGATCAGCGCCGTGAAAAGGGCGGCGGTGGCCGCGGCGGTGACCAGCAGGTTCCGATACGTGCGGGTGCGGCCCGAGGACGTCCGGTGACGGCGCGGGGAGGTGCCGCCGGAGGGGAGGAGCTGGTGCACGAGGGGGGTCCTCTCGGTTGTGGCGCAGCCACACCGTGCTCGGGGACCCGAGAACGGTTGTGGCGCAGCCACACCGTGCTCGGGGACCCGAGAACCTCGCCCAAGGCTTCGGGGTGCACCGCGTGGCTGCCGCCGTTGTTCGTTGGCGGTCGCCACTTTCGCGGTGCACCCCGGGTGCGCACATCGGCGAGATCACCGGTCTTCGCGACCGGGCCCGCCTGCCCCTCGGGGCCTCATGCCGTGGAGCGGCCCTCAGCGGACCGGGTGGCCGGCTTCCCGCAGAGCGCCCTTGACCTCGGAGATCCGCAGGTCACCGAAGTGGAAGACCGACGCGGCGAGCACCGCGTCGGCGCCCGCCTCGATCGCCGGCGCGAAGTCCCCGAGCCTGCCCGCACCGCCGGAGGCGATGACGGGAACCGTGACGTGCTTGCGCACGGCCGCGATCATCTCGGTGTCGTAGCCGTCCTTCGTGCCGTCGGCGTCCATCGAGTTGAGCAGGATCTCGCCCGCGCCGAGCTCGGCGGCCCGGTGCGCCCACTCGACGGCGTCGATGCCGGTGCCCTTGCGGCCACCGTGCGTCGTCACCTCGAACGTTCCCGCCGGGGTGCGCCGGGCGTCGACCGAGAGCACGAGCACCTGGCGCCCGAAGCGTTCGGCGATCTCGCGGATCAGCTCGGGGCGGGCGATGGCCGCGGTGTTGACGCCGACCTTGTCGGCCCCGGCGCGCAGCAGCTTGTCGACGTCGTCGGTGGTGCGGACGCCGCCGCCGACCGTGAGCGGGATGAAGACCTGCTCGGCGGTGCGGCGCACCACGTCGTACGTGGTCTCCCGGTCGCCGCTGGACGCGGTGATGTCGAGGAAGGTCAGCTCGTCGGCGCCCTCGGCGTCGTACAGCTTCGCCATCTCGACGGGGTCACCGGCGTCGCGCAGGTTCTGGAAGTTGACGCCCTTGACGACCCGGCCGTTGTCCACGTCCAGGCAGGGAATGACTCGTACCGCGAGGCTCACTTCGTACCTGCCCTGAATGCTTCGACCTCGACCTCGACGACCAGGCTCGGCTCGACGAATCCGGACACGATGATCATCGACGCGGCGGGCCGGACGTCGTCGAACAGTTCCCTGTGGGCGCGGCCCACCTCGTCGACGTCCCGGGCGTGCGTGATGTACATCCGGGTACGGACGACGTCCTCGCGGCCGAGGCCGAGCTCCTTCAGTGCCTCGAAGGCGACGTCGAAGGAGGTCCTGGTCTGCTCGTACGGACTGCCCGCCGAGATCTCGCCCTTGACCACCGACGTGCAGCCGGAGACCAGGACGAGCCCGCCGGGCAGCTCCACGGCGCGGGAGTAGCCGAACCTCTCCTCCCAGGGGGCACCGGTGGAGACGCGGCGTACGGAGTCCGTCATGCGGAGACCGCCTTCAGTGCCTCTTCCAGGGTGAACGCCTTCGCGTACAGCGCCTTGCCGACGATCGCGCCCTCGACGCCCTCCGCGACGAGCGAGGAGATCGCCCGCAGGTCGTCCAGCGAGGAGACGCCGCCGGAGGCGACGACGGGCTTGTCCGTGGCGGCGCAGACGTTCTTGAGCAGCTCCAGGTTGGGGCCCTGGAGCGTGCCGTCCTTGGCGATGTCGGTGACGACGTAGCGGGCGCAGCCCTCGGAGTCGAGGCGGGCCAGCGTCTCGTAGAGGTCTCCGCCGTCGCGGGTCCAGCCGCGGCCGCGCAGGGTGGTGCCGCGGACGTCGAGGCCCACGGCGATCTTGTCGCCGTGCTCGGCGATCACCTTGGCGACCCACTCCGGGGTCTCCAGGGCGGCGGTGCCGAGGTTGACGCGGGTGCAGCCGGTGGCGAGGGCCGCGGCGAGCGAGGCGTCGTCGCGGATGCCGCCGGAGAGCTCCACCTTGATGTCCATGGAGCGGGCGACCTCGGCGATCTGCGCCCGGTTGTCTCCGGTGCCGAAGGCGGCGTCCAGGTCGACGAGGTGCAGCCACTCGGCGCCCGCCCGCTGCCACGTGAGGGCGGCCTGCAGGGGGTCGCCGTACGAGGTCTCGGAGCCGGACTCGCCGTGGACGAGGCGGACGGCCTGGCCATCGCGGACATCGACGGCGGGGAGCAGTTCAAGCTTCGGCATTACAGCGTCTCGATCCAGTTGGTCAGCAGCTGGGCGCCGGCATCGCCGGACTTCTCGGGGTGGAACTGGGTGGCCCACAGCGCGCCGTTCTCGACGGCCGCCACGAAGCGCTCACCGTGCGTGGACCAGGTGACCCTGGGGGCACGGATCTTGGCGTTGGTGACTTCGAGGGACCAGTCGTGCGCCGCGTAGGAGTGCACGAAGTAGTACCGTGCCTCGGCGTCAAGACCGGCGAAGAGCTGGGAGTCCTCGGGGGCCTGGACGGTGTTCCAGCCCATGTGCGGGACGACGTCGGCCTTCAGCGGGCCGACGGTGCCGGGCCACTCGTCCAGCCCCTCCGTCTCCACACCGTGCTCGATGCCGCGCTCGAACAGGATCTGCATGCCGACGCAGATGCCCATGACGGGGCGTCCGCCGGCCAGCCTGCGGCCGATGACCCATTCGCCGCGGGCCTTCTTCAGGCCCTCCATGCAGGCGGAGAACGCTCCGACGCCGGGCACCAGCAGCCCGTCGGCGTTCATCGCCGTGTCGAAGTCGCGGGTGATCTCGACGTCCGCGCCGACGTGGGCGAGGGCCCGCTCGGCGGAACGTACGTTGCCGAAGCCGTAGTCGAAGACGACGACCTTCTTCTTGTCACTCACAGACGTCCCTCAGTCCCAGAGTCCCTGAATCCGCAGAATGCCTGCCAGCAGGCACATCACGGAGCCGATCCCGAGCAGGACGACGAGGCCCTTGGGCATGTCCTGCTTCGCGAAGGAGTAGACGCCGCCGGCCAGGAAGAGGCCGACGACGATCAGAATCGTGTTGAGCCCGGTCACAGCGCGCCCTTCGTGGACGGAAGGATTCCGGCTGCGCGCGGGTCGCGCTCGGAGGCGTACCGCAGGGCACGGGCGAGCGCCTTGAACTGGCACTCCACGATGTGGTGGGCGTTGCGCCCGTACGGCACGTGGACGTGCAGGGCGATCTGCGCCTGGGCGACGAAGGACTCCAGGATGTGCCGGGTCATCGTCGTGTCGTACTCGCCGATCATCGGCGCCATCTTCTCGGGCTCGGTGTGCACCAGGTACGGGCGGCCCGAGAGGTCGACGGTGACCTGGGCGAGCGACTCGTCGAGCGGGACGGTGCAGTTGCCGAAGCGGTAGATGCCGACCTTGTCGCCGAGCGCCTGCTTGAAGGCGGCGCCGAGCGCGAGGGCGGTGTCCTCGATGGTGTGGTGCGAGTCGATGTGCAGGTCGCCGTCGGTCTTGACCGTGAGGTCGAAGAGCCCGTGACGGCCGAGCTGGTCGAGCATGTGGTCGTAGAAGCCGACCCCCGTCGACACATCGACTTTGCCGGTGCCGTCGAGGTTGATCTCGACGAGCACGGACGTTTCCTTCGTGGTGCGTTCCACGCGGCCTACGCGGGGGTTCATGCCTCGTGCTCCTTCTTGGCGTTCTCAGTGATAAGCGTGCGCGCCGCATCGAGGAACGCGTCGTTCTCGGCCGGGGTGCCCGCGGAGACCCGCAGCCATCCCGGTACGCCGTTGTCCCGGACCAGGACGCCCCGGTCGAGGAGGTGCTGCCAGGCGGTGCGGCTGTCGGCGAAGCGGCCGAACTGGACGAAGTTGGCGTCCGAGTCGGTCACGTCGAAGCCGAGGGCGCGCAGCTCGTCGACGATCCGGTCGCGCTCGCTCTTGAGCTGCGCGACGTACCCCAGCAGCGTATCGGTGTGTTCCAGGGCGGCGAGCGCGGTGGCCTGGGTGATGGAGGACAGGTGGTACGGCAGCCGCACCAGCTGTACGGCGTCGACCACGGCCGGGTCCGCGGCGAGGTAGCCGAGGCGCAGTCCGGCGGCGCCGAACGCCTTGGACATGGTGCGGGAGAGCACCAGGTGCGGGCGGCGCTCGATGAGCGGGAGCAGCGAGGGGTGGTGGCTGAACTCGCCGTACGCCTCGTCGACGACGACCATCGACGGCTTGGCCGCCTGCGCCGCCTCGTACAGGTCGAGGACGGTCTTCGCCTCGACGGCGGTGCCGGTGGGGTTGTTGGGCGAGGTGATGAACACGACGTCCGGCCGGTGCTCGGCGATGGCCGCGCGGGCGGCCTCCACGTCGATGGTGAAGTCCTCGTTGCGCGGTCCGGAGATCCATCCCGTGCCGGTGCCGCGCGAGATGAGCGCGTGCATCGAGTACGAGGGTTCGAAACCGATCGCCGTGCGCCCCGGGCCGCCGAAGGTCTGGAGCAGCTGCTGGAGCACCTCGTTGGAGCCGTTGGCCGCCCAGACGTTGGCGAGGCCGACCTCGTGCCCGGCGGTGCGGGTGAGGTAGCGGGCGAGTTCGGTACGGAGCTCGACGGCGTCCCGGTCGGGGTAGCGGTTGAGGTCGCGGGCGGCCTCGCGGACCCGCTCGGCGATCCGGTCGACCAGCGCCTCGGGGAGCGGGTACGGATTCTCGTTGGTGTTCAGGCGTACGGGTACGTCGAGCTGCGGCGCGCCGTAGGGGGACTGGCCGCGGAGCTCCTCGCGGATGGGGAGCGCGTCCCAGGGGTTGCGGGTGGTGCTGCTGTTCGTCACGCCTGCGGAACCTTCCAGCCGAACCGTGCCTTGAGCGCGGCGCCGTGCGCCGGGAGGTCCTCGGCCTCGGCGAGGGTCACGACGTGGTGCGTGACCTCGGCGAGGGCGTCGCGCGTGTAGTCGACGATGTGGATGCCGCGCAGGAAGGACTGCACGGACAGGCCCGAGGAGTGGCAGGCGCAGCCGCCGGTGGGCAGCACGTGGTTGGAGCCCGCGCAGTAGTCCCCGAGGGAGACCGGCGACCACGGGCCGACGAAGACCGCTCCGGCGTTGCGGACGCGGTCCGCCACGGCGGCGGCGTCCGCGGTCTGGATCTCCAGGTGCTCGGCGGCGTACGCGTCGACGACCTTGAGGCCGTCCTCCAGGTCGTTGACCAGGACGATCGCGGACTGGCGGCCGGCCAGGGCGGGCTCGATGCGGTCCGTGACGTGCTTGGTGGCCGCGATCTGCGGTGCCAGCTCGGCCTCGGTGGCCGCGGCGAGCTCCTCCGAGTCGGTGACGAGGACGGCGGCGGCCATGGGGTCGTGCTCGGCCTGGCTGATCAGGTCGGCGGCGACGTGGACCGGGTCGGCGGTCGCGTCGGCGAGGATCGCGATCTCGGTCGGGCCGGCTTCGGCGTCGATGCCGATGCGGCCCTTGAGGAGGCGCTTGGCCGCGGCTACGTAGATGTTGCCGGGGCCGGTGACCAGGTTCACGGGCAGGCAGTCCTCGGTGCCGTAAGCGAACATCGCGATGGCCTGGGAGCCGCCCGCCGCGTACACCTCGTCGACGCCGAGCAGGGCGCAGGCGGCCAGGATGGTGGGGTGCGGGAGTCCGTCGAACTCCTTCTGCGGCGGCGAGGAGACGGCGATGCCTTCGACGCCCGCCTCCTGGGCCGGTACGACGTTCATGACGACGGACGAGGGGTAGACGGAGCGCCCACCCGGTACGTAGAGCCCGACGCGCTCGACGGGCACCCACTTCTCGGTGACCGTGCCGCCGGGGACGACCTGGGTGGTGTGCGTGGTGCGGCGCTGCTCGCGGTGGACGAGCCGGGCGCGGCGGATCGACTCCTCCAGCGCGGCGCGTACAGCGGGGTCGAGCCGCTCCAGCGCCTCGGCGAGGGCCGCGGCCGGGACCCGGATCGATTCGATCCGTACGCCGTCGAGTTTCTCCCCCCACTCGATCACTGCCGCGGAGCCACGATGGCGTACGTCCTCGCAGATGGGCCGCACCGTTTCCAGGGCGGCTTCCACGTCGAACTCGGCACGGGGCAGCAGGTCGCGCAGGTCGCCGCCCTCGGGGAGGGCATTGCCGCGCAGATCGATTCGAGAGATCACACCCCAATTCTCGCAGACCGCTTCCGGCGCCCGGACCTCCGTATCACTGGCTGATACATGCCCCGGCTGCCACCGCTGACTACTAGGGTCTGCCGTTTGGATCAGGACGGATCAGGGAGCGGGGTCCGACCCGGACGGCAGGGCCTCGCGTCATGCCGTCACGCAGGGGGAAGAACAGACGTACGGCATCTGCACAGAGGGGACGGCAGTGACCGAGCCGCACGATGGCGATATCCCGGACGGCCTCAGCGCAGCGGAGCTGGGTATGTGGCAGTCCTTCCGGAACGGCACCACCTACGACCTGCGCACCCATGACCCGGTGCGCGACGATCCGTTCGCGGCGCACATCTGGGGACCCGAGCGGAGTGTCGGCGCCCGGACAGTGGCCAGGCTGCTGCTGAGCGGGCCCGTGGCACGGCACGGCCGGGTGGCCGCGCTGAAGCTCAGGGGCGTACGGATCACGGGGAGGCTGGATCTGGCGGGCGGGCGCGTCTCGCCGTACGTCGAGCTGACGGGCTGCCGGTTCGAACAGGAGGTGGTGCTGCCCGAGTGCCACTTCACGACCCTGCGGATGGTCGGCTGCGCCATTCCGCGTCTTGAGGCGGCCCGGCTGCACACGGAGGGCGATCTGCATCTGCCGCGCTGCCGGATCGAGGGCGGTATCCGGCTCACGGACGCCCAGATCGGTACGGACCTGCTGATCAACCAGATCAGCGTCGGCCCCGACCGGCGCGGCCGCGCCCTCACCGCCGACGGTCTCGCGGTGGCGCAGGATCTGCAGGCCGAGATGGTCGAGACGCGCGGGGAGCTGAGCCTGCGCGGCGCGAAGGTCGGCGGTTCGCTGAGCCTGCGCGGCAGCAGACTGCGGGGCACGGAGGGGCGGCGGGCACTGAACGCCCCGCAGCTGACCGTCGAACGCACGCTGTACATGACCGAGGCGTGGGTGAGCGTCGACACGGGGAACCAGGGCACGACTCCCCCGTACGGCATCACCCGGTCGACGGGGACCCCCGCGCGCGGCACCCGCTCCCAGGTCTTCGAGTGCCGGGGCGGGGTGCGGCTGGACGACGGCAGGTTCGGGGACGCGGTGGATCTGCACAAGGCGCGGTTCGTGCTGGCCCGGCACGAGGAACTGTCGCTGCGCAGGATCGTCACGCCCGAGCTGCGCTTCAACGCGGAACGTCCGGAGGAGGGCCGGGTCGTCCTGAACGGCGCGAGGGTCGTCACCCTGATCGACGTGTCGACCAGCTGGCCGGGCCCCGGCGGGCTGGCGATGGGCGGTTTCTTCTACGAGAACCTCGTCCCGTACGGGCACTTCCCGCTCTCCCGGCGGCTGGAGTGGGTGCTGGCGGCGACCCCGGAGTACGTCCCGGAGCCGTACGAGCGGCTCGCCACCGTCCTGCGCAGCTGCGGCGAGGACGCCGACGCCCGGGAGGTACTGCTCGCCAAGCAGCGGCGGCGCCGTGAGACGCTGCCGCCCGCGGCCAGGCTGTGGGGTCATCTCCAGGACTGGACGGTGGCGTACGGCTACCGGCCGGGGCGGGCGGCGGTGTGGATGGCGGTGCTGTGGGCGGCGGGCACGGTGGCGTTCTCGCACTACGACCCGGCGGCGATCAAGAAGGACGAGCATCCGCAGTGGAACGCCGCGCTGTACGCGCTCGATCTGCTGGTGCCGGTGATCAACCTCGGGCAGGACGGTTACTGGCGGCTGGAGGGCGGCTGGCAGTGGGTGGGAGCGGCTCTCATCCTGCTGGGCTGGATACTGGCCACGACGGTCGCCGCGGGGGCCTCGCGACTGCTGCGCCGAGGCTGATCCGGCTACCCACCGGATGCCCCAACGGCCGGTGGGGGCACGGCCGTACGCGTGTGGCGCCAGGTCGGGAACATGTGACCGACGGGGCGTGTCCGAGCCAGAATCCGGCATTTCCTTTGCCCTTTCTTGACCCGCTCCAGGGCAACCCTCCCACTCGGCACAGAAGCTTCACCTCGCCCCTCTGGCGCGCCCCTCACCAGCGCTTTTCAATGGTCTGCACCATGTCATTCCTTCGCGCTCTGCTCAGCACCACGCGCATGATCCGGCATAGCCCCGAGCTGTCCGCCGGACTGCCCGTGGACGACGCTGTGCTGCTCGACGCCCCCGACGAGCGGCTGTCCCCCGCGCTGGTGGCAGCCGCCCTCGGCACGTACGAACCCGCCGCCGAACTGCTCGCCGCCACCCGGGAGGGCGCCGAGTGGGAGACCCGCGACCGCTGCCTCACCCGCCTGGTCACCTTCGCGCACAGCCGCGACGGCTGGCTCGCCGACTGGCTGACCGCCGACCCCCGCAACCCGGACGCACTCCTGGTCAAGGCAGGGCTGGCCGTCCGCCGCGCCTGGGACTCGCCCGCCCGCGCCGAGCGGCTGCGCGAAGTGGGCCCGCTCATCTCGGCTGCGGCCGAGGCCCAGCCGGGCGACCCGGTGCCCTGGCGGCTGGCCCTGGACCACGCGCGCGGTACGCACGCCACCCACACCTCGTTCGAGGCCCTGTGGGAGCAGGCCATACGGCGCTCCCCGCACCACTACGGCTGCCATGTCGCGGCCCTGCAGTACCTCTCCGCCGCCTGGTACGGCTCGCACCGCGAGTGCTTCGACTTCGCCGAGCAGGCGGCCGAGGACGCGCTGCCCGACTCGCTGGTGCAGGCGTTGCCGGTGCGGGCGGCCTTCGCCCTGCTGCTCGACACGAAGCCCGCCTCGCGGACCAGCCCGGTGCAGGTGGAACGGATCGATGCCGCCGCCGATATCGCGATCAGGCTCTCCGCCGCGTACCGGCCCGGAGATCTCTGGCCGGCCGAGACGCGCAACCTCCTGGCGTACGTGCTCGTGGTGCGCGGACGCTGGGACGAGGCTCTTGAACAATTCCGGCTGATCGGACCGCAGGCGACCTCGTTCCCGTGGTCCTCGGTGTCCGACGATCCGCTGGGCCAGTTCCTCGACGCGAGGGACGGCGCGCGGCTCCAGGTGGCCTCCCTGACCCCCTTACGCAACCGGGACGGCCGCAGTCGGGCGCGTGGCCATTACGCTTGACCGTTGTGACCACCGCTCGCCTCCCCCTCTTCCCGCTCAACGCGGTGCTGTTTCCCGGCCTCGTGCTGCCGCTCAACGTCTTCGAGGAGCGTTATCGCGCCATGATGCGCGCGCTGCTGCAGACCGACGAGGACGATGCGCGCCGCTTCGTCGTGGTCGCGATCCGTGACGGCCGCGAAGCCGCTCCGACGGCCACCGGGATGCCGGACAGCCTCGCCGCCGTCCCCGTCGACCGCGCACCGGCCGACGGCTTCGGACCCGACCCGATCCAGTCCTTCCACCGGGTCGGCTGCGTCGCGGACGCCGCGAAGATCCGTGAGCGCGCGGACGGGAGCTTCGAGATCCTGGCCACCGGCACGGTCAGGGTCAAGCTGCTCTCCGTCGACGCGAGCGGCCCCTACCTGACGGCCGAGGTCGAAGAGCTGACCGAGGAGCCGGGCGACGAGGAGACCGGCGGGACGAACGGGGCCGAGGAGGCCGCCGCACTCGCCGAGGGCGTCCTGCGGGCCTTCCGCAGCTACCAGAAGCGGCTCGCCGGGGCCAGCGAACGCTCCCTGACCACGGGAGCGGACCTCCCCGACGACCCGTCGGTGATCTCGTACCTGGTGGCCGCCGCGGCCGTACTCGACATCCCGTCGAAGCAGCGTCTGCTCCAGGCCCCCGACACGGCGACCCGGCTGCGTGAGGAACTGACCCTCCTGCGCCGGGAGACCGCGGTCATCCGGCATCTGCCGTCGCTGCCCGCGGTGGAACTGACCCGGGCTCCCACGCACCCCAACTGACCCCGAGGACCCTGCCCCGTGGCGAAGAAGCCGAAGAAGCAGCAGGGCGGCACCCCGGCCACGGTCGCCCTGACCGCGGCGGGCGCCGCCTTCACCGTCCACTCCTACGAGCACGACCCGTCGTCCCCGTCCTACGGCGAAGAGGCGGCAGAGGCCCTCGGCGTCTCCCCGGACCGGGTGTTCAAGACCCTGGTGGCCGACGTGGACGGCGAGCTGACCGTGGCGGTCGTCCCGGTGGCCGGCTCCCTGGACCTGAAGGCCCTGGCATCGGCGGTGGGCGGCAAACGGGCCACGATGGCGGACCCGACGGCGGCGGAACGCACGACGGGCTACGTACGAGGCGGCATCTCCCCCCTGGGCCAACGCAAGCGCCTGCGCACGGTCCTGGACGCCTCGGCCCGGTCCCACCCCACGATCTGCGTCTCGGCCGGCCGCCGGGGACTGGAAGTGGAACTGACGGCCGCGGACCTGGCGACGCTGACGAGCGCGGTGTTCGCCCCGATCGCCCGCGAGTAAGCCCCGGCCCCGCCCGCCCTCACGGCCAGGACACCCGCACGGCTAGGGCCGCACCGACTCCCCGGCCCCCGCCCCGGAATCGCCAGGAGCCTCCGGAGCCCCTGGAGCCCCAGAGCCCGGCCCCCCGGCCCCCCAGGACGCCTCCGGCGCCCACTCCGGCTCAGGGTCCCGCGGAGTGAACAACGCCGTCAGCCCCAAGTGCACCAGCATCGCCGCGATCGGCCACGCCAGCACCACCCCCGCAGCGTGCAGCTCCAGCGGCGCGTCGAAGGTGACACCCTTGCCGGCCTCCCGCGCCCGCGCGACCACATCCGACGAAGGTCCGAACCAGACACCGATCCCCCAGGCCAGCAGCGACCCGAGCAGACCGCCGAGCGCCAGCCCGGCCACCAGCAGAATGCCCCCGCGGCGCCGGTAGAAGAACACCGCGAAGGCGGCCACGACCCCGAATGCGAGCGCCAGCAGCACGAACGTGCCGTCCGCCGCCACGGCCTCCTCGCCCTCACTGTCCTTGAGGAAGACCGCCGTGTCGTCGGAGATCAGCGGGACACGGGGCGCCAGCCACAGCCACAGCAGCCCGAGCAGCACACCCGCGGCCGTCAGCAGGGCGGTGATCACCGCCGCCTGCCTCAGCTCCGTCGCCGCTTCCTTGCCGTGCGACGGCTCGTGGCCGGGCACGGGAGAGGCACCCGACGGCGGCGTCTGCCACGGATCGTTGGACGAGGGCTGGTGCGGCGGCGTCAGAGGTGCGGTCACCGTGCCATCGTGCCAGGTGGCCCCGTGCCGCGCCTCACCGGACCGATCTCCCGCTGCCCGCCACCCGCTAGCGGACGGCCGCCCGCCGGTACGCCCACGTCGCCAGCGCCAGCGACAGCACCCCCACCGCCGCGCACACCGCGAGATCCAGAGCGATGACCGGCCAGTCCGGGTGCGCGTCGAAGGACCGCGCGAGCGCCTCCACCCCGTACGTCGAGGGCAGCAGGTCGCGCGCCCACCCGACCGGCTGCGGCAGCCGGTCGGCCGGCAGCACGCCCAGCAGCAGCGCCGCGGACATGCCCAGCTGCCCGAGCAGCGTCGCGAGTTCCGGGCGCGGCGCCAGCAGCCCCAGCGCCGCCCCCAGACCGGCCAGCGCCGCCCCGGAGAGCGGCACCACGGCGACGAGCACCCACAGATGGGCCATCGGCAGCTGGAAGAGCACGCTGCCGGTCACGGCCGTGACGATCGTGCCGGGCACGGTGAAGGACGCGTACGCCCCCGCCGCCCCCAGCACCACCGAGGCCGGCGGCACGGGCAACGTGGCGTAGTGGTCGAGTCCGCCGCCGGCTCGGAGCTGGCCGAAATACTGGGCGAGCAGGTTCAGCGCGACGAACGCCACGACCAGCACGCTGGACCCGGCGACGACGGCCCTCGCCTCTGCCCCGCCGTCCACGACCCCGCGCATCAGGACCATGATCCCGATGGACTGGAAGGTCGCCACGAACAGCAGCGGAATCCGTGCGACCCGCGCCCGCGACAACTGGGCCCGGTACACGGCGGCGAGCGCGGGCAGCAGCCCGGCCCGCGGGGCCAGCGGCGCGGGCGCCGCGGCCCAGGCGCCGGGCGGACCCGCCGCGGTCCGGGACGGTCCGGACACCGCCCCCGCTTCCGCCCCCTTCTCCGTCGCCGCCTCCGCGCGAACAATGCTCGTCACCTGGCGCAGCTCCCCTTCGACACGTGCACGTTCACGCCTTCACCAGTCCCTCGGTCGCCCTGACCGCGTCCCCGCCGAGTGCCAGGTAGACGTCCTCCAGGCTGGGCGTGGCCAGCGTGAAGTCGTCTAGTGCGGCGAACGCCGCGCCACCGGTAACGGCGGCCACGGCCGCCCGTGCCTCGTCGGGTGCCAGCCGCAGCACCCAGCGCCGCCCGGACTCCTGCGCGGAGGCGCGCAGCGCCGCCACCTCGGGGACGTCCAGGGGGGCACGCTCGCGCCAGACCAGCTCGACGCGGACCTCTCCCGCCACCTGCTCCTTGAGCCCGTGGGGGGTGTCGCAGGCGATGACCTTGCCCCGTTCCAGTACGGCGACCCGGTCGAGCACCGTCTCGGCCTCGATCACGTTGTGGGTGACGAGCAGCACCGTGGCGCCCCGCTCGGCCCTGCGCCGGTCGACGGCGGCCCAGACGGCGCGCCGGGCGACGGGGTCCATACCGGTCGTGGGTTCGTCCAGCACGAGGACGGGACGTTCCCCGACCAGCGTCGCGGCGAAACAGGCGAGCCGCCGCTGACCGCCGGACAGCTTCTTCAGCGGGCGCCCGGCGAGTTCGGTGAGCCCCAGCTCCTCGAGAACGTCGTCCCGCGCGGCACGCGCCTCGCGGACCGGCAGGCCGCGCAGCCGCCCGGTCGTCTCGGCGGCCAGCGAGACGGTCAGCTCGTCGAGGGCGGTGGATTCCTGCCCGAGGTAGCCGATCAGCCGGGAGGCACGTTCGGGATGGCGCACGAGGTCGTGGCCCAGCACCTGCACGCTGCCGGAGTCGGGCCGCATCAGTCCGGTGAGCTGGCGCACCAGCGTGGATTTGCCCGCGCCGTTGGGGCCGAGCAGGCCGAAGATCTCGCCCTGCCGGACATCGAGGCTGATCCCGTCGGTGGCGCGCACCTCGGGGGTGGCTGCCGCGCCGCGGCGGCCACGGACGGCGGGATAGGTCTTGACCAGATCACGCACCGCGCACACGGTCCCGGTCCCGGTCTGCGCCTGTGCTGTGCCCGTACTCACGAGGTACGAGGGTACGGGGTCGGATGCCCCGGATTGCGCCCGGGGTCACACCGGCGCGGACACGGCCGGCACGCCGGGCGGCCCGTACGGACCGGGCACTCGGGCGGCACGGGGCCCCCGCCCCGGTCCCCCACCGGCCGCTATTCCGCGACGGGCGCGTGCTCCGCGGCGGCCCGTACGTCGATCTCGCGCCAGAAGCCCGCCCGGATCGCGTAGCGGTCGTGTTCGTCGATCTGGTCGTCCTTGTGGGCGAGCAGACCGAACCGCGCCGCGTACCGCAGGAGCTCGCCGTCGATCCGGTGCGGGATGCGCGGGTACATGGTCGACAGCTTCTGGAGGTGGACGGTCTCCGGCAGCCGCTCCATCCACCGGCGGGCGAAGACCTGGCCGACCTCGAACGGATCGCCGCCGACGGTCGTGATGTCCTCCTCCCGGTCCGCCCAGCGCTGCTCCGCGCTGGTGAGCTGGGCGAGCGTCGGCAGCGAGGCCGTCTCGGCCGGTTCGCCGAGCGGCCCGCCGCGCTCGACCCAGCCCTTGTCGGACGACCAGCGGAGGGTGGCGTTGGCGGGAGGGGGCGGCGCGGGGTGCTGCGCGGCCTGGCTGCCGGGGCCCCGCAGGCTCGCCAGGTCCTTGGGCGTGGGGACGCCGCGGTGGCCGGGGCCGGACGGGGCACCGGTGTCCTGGTCGGCCGGTGCGGCGGCGCCGTCGCGCGCGGCGGCGGCCTGGGCCTCGGATGCCCGTTCCGCGGAGGCTGCCAGCGCGGCCTCCGGGAGGGGCGCGGAGAGGATCGCGGCGATCTCCGGGCGCGGGACGGGGGGCGGCGCGCAGATCCCGCCGATCTCCTTGGCCCGTACGGCCTTGGTGATCCAGACCCGGTCCAGCACCCGCCGTTCGTCGGCCTCCGCGACCAGGTCCTCGGACTGGTTGTAGTCGCCGTCGGCGGCCTGGACGGCCCAGAGGTGGACCGCCACCCCGTGCTCCTTCGCCGACATCAGCCCCGGCAGCAGGTCGCCGTCGCCGGTCACGAGCACCACGTCGGAGCAGGCGCGGTTCCTGGCAAGCTCGGTGAGCTCGGCGTGCATCGCCGCGTCGACCCCCTTCTGCGCCCAGCGTCCGTCACTGCGGGTGAGGGCCCCCAGCCGAACGGTCACGCGGGACATCACCCGGAGTCTGCGGTGTTCCGGCTGCGGTACGCGGTCAGGGGCGCCGTCGAACCAGTAGATCCGGAGCAGGGGCTGCTGGGTGTCCGCCTCCGCGCGTTCGCGCAGACCCTGGATCAGGGCCGCGTGGTCGACGGTGATGCGGGAACGGGCGGGCTCCCCGGCCAGCAGACTCGCGGCTGCGCCCAGCAAATATCCGGCGTCCACCAGGACGACGCAACGGTCCACGCGTTCCACCCTCTTCCAAGAATTCGGGAACGGTTTTCGGCGGGCCCGGTCGTGGGGGGTTGGGCCTGCTCACTCAGGGTTTCCTTGGAGTCTGCCCGACCACGCGGGGGTTAACGTCCGGAACTCGATCATCGGCGTGGCGGATCGGGAAAACGGGGTGACACAGCCCTTCACTACGCACGGTAATGATCCAAAATGCGGTGTTTGCGGCGCTATGTGAATCTGACAGCGGTCCTGGCCCCGAGAGTCCCCATAGGAGGAACACCATGGCCAAGAACAAGAACCGCAAGCAGGGCAGCCAGCAGGATCGTTCCGCGTCCGCCGCGGAGCGCAGTGCGCAGGACGCGAAGTCCTCGTCGTTCGAGGCACAGAGCGCCCCCCAGTCGCAGCCTCAGGGCAGCCCCGCAGATGTTGCCCGTAAGCACCAGCGGCGCTTCGGCCACAACTGACCGGACCACTCCCGGTCCGGCCGCAGGCCGAACAGCCGAGAGGGGGGGGCCCCCGGGGGGGGGGGGCCGCCCCGGGGGCGCCCCCGGGGGGGGACGCGCCCGCCCCGGGGGGGGGGTAAAAAA